>CAIQLE010000058.1 GCA_903872555.1 uncultured bacterium | reverse complement strand
GGTTTTTTCGCCTGCAAGTCGTTTTCCCTAGCTTGCGATATCCTGTGGTCTTTAAAAAAACAAGGAGACGATCATGGTGCAAGCCGTCAAAGGCCTACCAACACTGGCAGATACTGGGCTACTTCGAACTCAGGCCTATGTGAACGGCACCTGGACTGACCATGCATCGCGCTTCGATGTTCACAATCCGGCTGATGGTGCGGTGATCGCCTCAGTTCCTAATCTCGGCCCCGAGGCAGCACAAGCGGCACTGAATGCCGCTCAGGCAGCCTTTCCGGCCTGGTCGGCCAAGACCGGCAAGGAACGTGCTGCTGTACTGCGCAAATGGTTTGATCTGATCGTCGCCAATGCAGATGATCTGGGTCTGCTGATGACGGCCGAACAGGGCAAGCCCGTCGCTGAAGCTAAAGGTGAAGTGATTTACGGTGCCAGTTTCATTGAATGGTTTGCCGAAGAAGCCAAGCGTGTGAATGGTGATGTATTGGCTTCCCCTTGGACAGATCGCCGCATCGTGACGCTGAAGCAGCCTATAGGCGTGTGTGCTGCGATCACTCCCTGGAATTTCCCGATTGCGATGATCACCCGCAAAATTGCGCCGGCACTGGCCGCAGGCTGCACCATCGTCATCAAGCCGGCTGAACAAACCCCCTTATCAGCGCTGGCGCTGGCTGAACTGGCGCACCGGGCCGGCATACCCGCAGGCGTCATCAATGTCCTGACCGCTGACAGCGAACAATCCATCGCGATAGGCAAGCTGCTGTGCTCCAGCACAGTGGTCAGACATATCTCCTTTACCGGCTCCACACCGGTAGGACGGATACTGATGGCGCAGAGCGCGCCCACCATCAAGAAGCTGGCGCTGGAACTGGGCGGCCATGCGCCTTTTATAGTGTTTGAAGATGCCGATATTGATGCGGCGGTTGAAGGTGCGCTGATTTCCAAATATCGCAATGCCGGACAAACCTGCGTCTGCACTAACCGTTTCTATGTGCATGACTCGGTCTATGATGAATTTGTAAAAAAATTATCGGCAGGTGCAAACAAAATAAAAGTAGGTAACGGCTTCGAAGCAGGTGTGCAGCAAGGCCCGCTGATTGATGATCAGGCCATCGCTAAAGTGGAAGAACATGTCAGCGACGCGATCGCCAAAGGTGCGAAGCTGGAAGCCGGTGGCAGTGCGCATGCCTTAGGCGGTTTGTTTTATCAGCCTACCGTGCTGTCGAATGTCAGCACTGACATGAAAATCATGGTGGAAGAAACCTTCGGACCGGTCGCTGCGGTAGTGCGTTTCCATACCGAGCAGGAAGTGATTGCTGCGGCCAATGATACGGACTTTGGACTGGCGAGCTATTTTTATTCGCGCGATATAGGCCGAGTCTGGCGCGTTGCTGAACAGCTGGACTACGGCATGGTCGGCATTAATACCGGCGTCATTTCAAATGAAGTCGCTCCCTTTGGCGGCGTTAAGCAATCAGGCTTAGGTCGGGAAGGTTCAAAATACGGCATCGATGAATACCTGGAAATCAAATACCTGTGCATGGGCGGCCTTTAATATGACGCATCTGTTTCAGCCATGATGGATCGAACAAGCACTAGCTCACCGGCCAGGCTGGCGCTGCTACTCGCAGCGCTAGCCATGCTTGGGCCTTTCTCGGTAGACGCCTATCTTCCGGCCTTTCCTGCCATACAGCAGAACCTGCATGCCAGCGCTCTGGAGGTACAACAGACACTGACAGCTTACATGCTATCTTTTGCCGTGATGATTCTGTGGCATGGCGCACTCTCGGATGCCTTTGGTCGGCGCAGCATCATACTGATTTCGCTTGCCGTGTATGCCATCGCCTCAATCGCCTGTGCATCCGTGCACAGTGTTGAATATCTGTGGGTGTTTCGCATGCTGCAAGGTGTCTCGGCGGGTGCGGGAGTAGTTATAGGCCGAGCTATCACGCGCGACTTATATTCAGGCGCTGAAGCAGAACGGATGCTGTCTCTGGTGACGATGATTTTTTCTGTGTCCCCAGCCATCGCTCCAATTGTTGGGGGTGTGGTCGTCACCTATCTTGACTGGCGCTCTATCTTTCTCTTGCTGTTTGCGTTTGCTTTGCTCTTGCTCTGGCTGTGCCAGCGTCAGCTGCCTGAAACGCTGGCAGCTGAGAAACGACAGTCATTCAATCCCACATCGCTGTGGCGCAATTACCGGCAGATTTTTGTCTCCCCACTCTTTCAATTGAAAGCCGGAGCCATTGCCTGCAATTTCTCGGGCCTGTTCCTGTATGTGGCCTCTGCACCGGCGATCATCACCCAACATCTTGGTTTAGGCTCGAATGATTTTGGCTGGATGTTTGTGCCCTCGGTCGCCGGTATTTTTCTGGGCGCGCTAGCAGCCAATCGTATGGCGGGCCGTGCCCGAGCCGGTCATCAGGTACTGATAGGTTTTACGCTGCTGATAGTGGCGGGCATCTCGAATGTGGGCTATCACCTGTTTTTTCCTCCGGCCCTGCCATGGACGGTGGCTCCGCTGTTCCTGTATACAATGGGCATGTCCATGGTCGCACCGGGCCTGACCTTGCTGGTACTCGATTTGTTTCCACACATACGTGGCACGGTCGCTTCCTGTCAGTCCTTCACGATGACCATGTTGTCCGCACTGGTGTCGGGCCTGATTTCACCGCTGGTCAGTCATTCGATGCTGGCACTGGCCATCACACAATGCGGATTCGCCCTGACCGGGCTGCTGTTATGGCGGATTGCACGCATTGTCAGTAAAAATAAAACCAGAGAGAGGGAAAGCCTTTGAAACACTTGCTGATGTTGATTTTTCTGGCCGCACTGGGCCATGCTGCACAGGCTGAAAACTGGGTCGAGATCACGTCCTCACCCGATGGCGGCGTCAAACAGTTTCTGGATATAGACAGCATAGAGCGCAATTCCGGCTCAGTTGAAATGTGGCGCGTGTTTGATTACAAGGCGCCCTACTTGCGACAAGTGAATCGCAAACCTTATAGCTCACAGCGCGTGCATACGGAATTTGATTGCCCTGGGCGCGCCATGCGACAGGTTTACTTTGCGTGGCATGCCGAGCCCATGGGCAAGGGTGAATTACTTTATCAAAGCGAGTATCCGGAGATTTGGGAGATCGATAGCTTTGATGAATTTACCAAGCCCCTGTGGAAAATCGCCTGCGCAGAATTTGACCGCTGATCTGCTGAGTTAAAATCTGCCTGCTGCGCACTAAGAGCCTGGCTCTGAGGCACCGCTCTGGTGCCTTTTTTTATTGAGATGGATGTATGTCAGATTCCGGCAAAGATACCACTAGCAAAAACATGCTTTACGATCCCACCGAGCATCGCATTAAAAGCTTTGTCACCCGTGCCGGCCGGCTCTCACCGGCACAGGCGCGTGCGATTGAAACCCTGGGCCCGCGCTTTTGCCTGCCTTATGAAAAAAATCTGCTGGATCTTGAACAGGCCTTTGAACGCAAGGCGCCAACGATTCTGGAAATCGGTACCGGCATGGGCGAAACCACCGCCTATATCGCCGGCCTGCAAACGGATAAAAATTTTATTGGCGTCGAAGTCCATACGCC
>CAIQLE010000057.1 GCA_903872555.1 uncultured bacterium | reverse complement strand
CTCGCCTTCAGGCGAGCGCGCATCAGTTTCTTCGTCCAGCAGTGATTGTGCTGCTGTGACGAAGGCAGCCTCTTCTATGTTTTCCAGTTTTAATCCACGTGCTTCACGATAGTGTATGAAATTGCGTTCTATGGAGCGCAAATAGGCCGGGTCGTAATGATCTGTCAGCAGGGCCTGCACCAGCGCTGCAGTCTGGCCTGATTCGGCCAGTCCCATCCAGGCATTGATTTTTTCGCGTCCATGCAATTGCGTCAGATGGCCGAGCTGCTCACCGAGCAAAGCTGTGTCTGTCACCAGATGCGGATACTCTTCTATCAGCAGCGCTACCCTGTCTTGCATTGAGATATCCAGCCGCACGCAAACGGAGGCACGAATTTTTTCCATCAGTTTTTCAGGCACGCGCAAGTCGCCTATTTTTTTACTTTCTGATTCCACATAAATCACGCGATCGGCTGAAAGCGATCTGAGCACTTGCCAGATACGGCTTTCAAACATTTTTTGCGAAGGCTGAGGTTCGCTGGGTAAACCACCCAGCACAGAACCGCGATGGGCAGCCAGTTGTTCCAGATCCAGGACCTGAGCACCAGCCCGGGCAAGATACTGAAGCAGGCGACTCTTGCCGCTGCCGGTGGTACCGCAGATGACTCTGAACTGCAGAGCTGCTGCCTGTTCATCCATCCGTGTGACGACGCTGCGACGGTAGTCACGGTAGCCGCCAATGAGCTGTACCGCAGGCCAGCCTATCTGCGCCAGAATATGCGCCATGGAACCGCTGCGATTGCCACCTCGCCAGCAGTACACCAGTGGTTTCCAGTCTCTGGGCTTATCATGCAGTTGCTGCTGTAAATGCGTGGCGATATTTTTCGCTACCAGTGCGGCACCAATTTTTCTGGCCTCGAAGGTACTTTCTTGTTTGTAGATAGTGCCTACGCGTGCACGTTCTTCATCATTCAAGACAGGGCAGTTGATGGCGCCGGGGATATGGTCGAGCGCAAACTCGGATTCGGATCGGACATCGATAATACTGTCGTAGATATCGAGGTTTGCCAAAATCTCGTCAGCTGAGAGCAGGGTGGCTTGTTTCATCTTTAAAGTCTTTTCTTATTTCAGCAGAGTTTTCAGCGCTGGCCACACATTGCCCAGCATTTTGCTTTGTGCGAGTTGGTTGGGATGGATGCGATCAGCCTGAAAATAATGATCCGTATCTTCCAGTCCGGTCAGAAAAAATGGCACCAGCCTGACGCCATGTGCATGGCTCAGATCCTGATACATGCCGGCGAATCGCTTGCTATAGGCCAGTCCGTAATTGGGTGGCATTTGCATGCCTAATAGAAGCACTCGTACACCGGCTTTGTTTGCCATGGCAATCATCGCCTGGAAATTGGATTGCGTGGCATCGAGTGAGAGGCCGCGCAGGCCATCATTCCCACCCAGCTCAATGATCAAAAGTCCGGGCTTATGTTCTTGCAGCAGTGAGGGTAAGCGGGTTTTTCCACCCGCAGTGGTCTCACCACTGATGCTGGCGTTGATGACGACGACCTGAGGTTTTTCTGTGTTGAGTTTTTGCTGCATCAGAGCGACCCAGCCTGTGCCGCGCGGCAGGCCATACTCAGCCGAGATGCTGTCGCCAAGCACGAGCACGGATTTTGATGCAGAATAGCTCGGCAGTGCGATCAGCAACAAAACGAGCATCAGTGAAATAGCGGCGGCGGATGCCAGTTTTTCTCGCCATCCATGGCCTGAGCTGCCTTCGGTTTTATTCACGACTTTATTCCCATTCCTAATCAAACTGCGCCTGAGACCCTGTATGCAAGAACACTCATCCAAGCATCCCGCAATCGAAGTTGCCGGCCTGAGCAAAAAAGTGGCTGATGCCAACGGTGAACTGAGCATACTCAGTGACATCCATTTTACCGTGCAGGCAGGTGCGACCTTAGCACTGATCGGTGCCTCGGGCTCCGGTAAATCAACCCTTCTGGGTTTGCTGGCTGGTTTGGATACGCCCAGTTCAGGCAGCGTGCG
>CAIQLE010000056.1 GCA_903872555.1 uncultured bacterium | reverse complement strand
TTCCCGCGTATTTCAATGTTGTAGCGGATGATAATCAGAGCACTGCTTCCAGGCCTTTTCTGTCGATGAGATTTAAGAGTTTTAGTGAAGGGCCGCTTGGTTGTTTCTCACCGATTTCCCATTTACGAACTGTTGAGGGACTCGTGTTCAGCACAGCTGCAAACACGACCTGACTTAACTGCAAGTGCGCACGCAAGGCACGAATCTTTGTACTGTCATAGGCAGGTATAGGTTCAAGACACAAAAGCTCATACTTTTGCATTTTTCGTTTGTCTATGAAACCCAGACGATGCAAATCAGCAGCGGTCTCATGCACGGCTTCCAGAATCTGGCTCTTGGCCTTAGTTTTTGTAGTCATGACAAATCTCCAGTAGTGCTCCTTCTGAGACTGCCTCATCAAGCTGGCGCCCGTTTCTCGCCAGTAGATCTGAAGCTAGTTTTTAATCCTTCCAGTTCGATGTCCGAGATGTTGGCGCGATCACTTTTTTCGAATCCAAATAGGAAGAACCATCGAGTGCCTCGTCGGGTGGCTACCAAGGTACGAACCCCGCCGCTTTTTCCACGTCCGGGAAGAGCAACGCGCTTCTTAAGCACATCACCGCCTAAGTCGGCATCGATCAAACCCTCGGCCATCTCGGCTACCGCCTTGCAAAGTGCTGGATTCGATAACTCGATCTTGCGCATCCAGCGAGCAAAGTGACGGGTTTTGAATACGCGACGCATATACTAACTATGCCACTAGGTGATATAGAAGTCTAGGGTGAAAGCAATCAGGAAGACTGGGTTGATTCAACACAGCCCCCCTAAATATAGACACACAAGCGAATGAAACTTCAGCTCAGCTTAGCCAGTTCCAGTTTTTTCATGCCCGAAGTAATGGCAGGACGACAGGACTGGGCAAAATCTTTGCGGTATTCGCTAGGGGGCATCCATCCCCGTTTGCGCCAAAGGCTTTGTACATCCGTGCGTGGGCGCGCTTGTTCTTGATCGTTGTGCTGCGTTGCGTAGGCCAGATTGGTTCTCATCTTGATAACTCCTTAAAGACTGGGGTTAAGGGCTTGGGTACTCAAGTTCGATTACATAGTACTGTATATGCGTACAGTACACCAGTGGTTCTGGTGTCTTCTTAAATCTTGGGAAATTCAGTCAAAATGCTAGCGCTAATTTGTGACAGGACTTCTATGCTTGCACAAAGCCCCCCCATTATTTGTGGGTCATGAAGCATTTCAGTTTCTTGCAGACGTAGGAGATTTTGATTTTTTGAGATGCAAATCTGCTACACTTTTTGCGTTATGCGTCAGCTATTCGCCTTATTCCTCGTTGCTCTGATTTCACTGCAAGCCTCCTGGGCTGTGGCAGGGAATTATTGTCGGCATGAGCAGGGCGCGGCAGCCAGTCATTTTGGTCACCATGAGCATCAGCACCGCAAACATCTGAATCATGATGCTAAGCACAGCAGCGAACAGTCCTCTGCCGGGATTGATCTGGATTGCGGGACTTGTCATGCGAATGCTGTCTCTGCTGTGCCTTTAGATCTGCATTTGTCTGTTTTCACCCCGCCTGTCACTCCCTCGTTAGCGCCCAATTCACCTCTTTCGGTGCAGGCCACTGCGCCATTGCAAAGGCCTGAACGGCCCAACTGGATCTCCGCTGTCTGATCGGCAGGCTAAGTCCTGCTTGTACATACATTGCTGCAGCGTATGCGCACATGCTCATAAGCCTTGATGCAATGCGTTGTCAGTCGAAGGAGATACGGATGTCATTCAAAAAAATAACGGGGTTCAGGATGTCGTGCTGGCGTGTGGCAGTGCTGGCTGGCTCCGTATGGTTCACCTTGGCATGCATACAAGGCGTACATGCCGAACCTCCTGTTGTTATGGAGTCTGAAGCTTCACTGACGCTGGAGCAGGCGATCGCTTTGTCGCTTGCTAAAAATCCTGCGCTGTCAGCGGCGCGCCGTGAAGTAGAAGCGACTGAAGCGCAAGTCTTGCAAGGTTCTCTGCGACCCAACCCCTCACTGGTCTATCTGACTGATGATGCCAGTCGGGCTACAAATAATAGTTCTGCACAAATTGATATTCCTATTGAAACCGCTGGCAAGCGTTTGGCGCGTGTGGATGCTGCTGAACGCGGCAAGGAAGTCGCTGTATCTGATCTGACGGGCCGTCAGTTAAAAATACGCGCCTCCGTCATGGCCGCATTCTTTGATGTGCTTGCAGCACAAGAACTGACCATGCTTGCTGATGGCAGCGCTGCGCTGGCTCACAGAGCGACAGAAATCGCTGCAAAGCGAGTCATGGCAGGTAAGGTCTCGCCGGTAGAAGAAACCAAGGCGCGGGTAGCAGAAGCCGGTGCACGTGTAGCGCTGGCTCAGGCGGAAAGTGAATTGCGCAATGCGCGACGCCGACTCAGCAGCCTGTGGGGCAATACATCACCCAATTTTAAGCATGCCATCGGTGAGCTCGATGCCTTACCCGAAGTGCCAGCCCGAGAATTAGTAGAGCGACGTCTGGCCATATCACCTTTGCTCGACAGAGCGCAGCGTGAAGTCATACGGCGTCAATCTCTCGTTAGTGTGGAGCAGAGCAAGGCCACACCGGATCTGACGTTTAGTGTGGGCATGAAGCGCCGTGAAGATGTGCAGCGCGATCAGGTCATTCTGGGCCTGTCTATACCTTTGCCTTTATTTAACCGCAATCAGGGTAATTTGCTGGAAGCTTTGCGCAGAGAAGACAAAGCCAGAGATGAATTACAGGCCACGCAGACAGCACTGGCGAGTGAAGTGTTACAGGCACTGGAGCAGGTCAGGTCACGACGTGAAGAGGCAGAACTGCTCCGTACCGATGTACTGCCCGGTGCTAAGAGCGCCTATGAAGCAGCGACCATCGGTTTTGAAAATGGAAAATTCAGCTTTCTTGAAGTGCTGGACGCTCAGCGCACTTTGTTTAGTGCGAAGTCCCAATATTTAAATTCACTGGCCGCGTTTCATCGTGCAATGACCGATTTGGAAAGCATGCTGGGTCAGAACGACATGCCCTTACAGCCCTGATTGAACAGGCATTAACAATGACTATATCTACAAAAAATTATAGAAACTTGCCACAGCACCAGCAAGGAAATTCACAAGCCAAGATGATTGCTGCTTTGCTCTTCATTGGCATCATGCTGGCCGGCGCCATCCTGATGATGGATAAAGGCAAATCCGTCAAAAAAGATGATGGTGACGGACCTCAGGCGACGAATGTAGCAAGCGCAGAAAAAAATAAACAAGGCGCTCAGCATGAGGCTAATCGCGTCACTATGGATGAGGCTCAGGTCAAGGCATCGGCTATTGATATCGCTACAGCTGGCCCGGCACATATTGCTTCATTGGTTCAGTTTCCCGGTGAGGTTTTGCTGAATGACGATAGAACAGTGCATGTGGTACCACGTGTGCCCGGGATAGTTGAAGCCGTTCTGGTCAGCACGGGGCAGACGGTCAAGAAAGGCCAGTTACTCGCAATTTTTTCCAGTCAGACTATCTCTGAGCAACGCAGTCACTTGCAGACAGCACAAAAGCGGCTCGGTTTTGCGTCAACGGTGTATGAGCGTGAAAAAAAATTATGGGAACAAAAAATCACGGCTGAGCAGGATTATTTGCAGGCCTTGCAAGTCAAGCGTGAAGCAGAGATCGAAGTCGAGAATGCGCAGCAAAAATTATCGGCCCTCGGTGTCGGGAGTGGCAGCAGCGCGCTGAATCGTTTTGAGTTGCGCGCGCCGTATGACGGACTGGTAGTCGAGCGCAATCTCAGTATCGGCGAGGCCGTCAAGGAAGATGCCGCCATTTTTACCATCGCCGACATGAGTACGGTCTGGGCCGAAGTTCAGCTCCCCGCCAAGGACCTTCCTTTGATGCACGTAGGTGGCAAGGTCACGATACGTGCTACGGCGTTTGATGCACAGGCCACCGGCACGGTGGCTTTCATAGGCGCGCTAGTCGGCGAGCAAACTCGCATGGCCAAAGCACGCATACTGCTCGCCAATCCTAAGGGAGGCTGGCGGCCGGGCTTGTTTGTGAATGTCGAGGTAAGGGCAGAAGATGTGAATGTGCCGGTTGCCATCGAGTCAGAAGCTCTGCAAACCTTAGGTACGCAGCAAGTTATTTTTATAAGAGATGACAAAGGTTTTGTGGCGCATCCGGTTACGCCGGGTCGTAGCGATGGTCAGCACATCGAAATTTCACAGGGCCTGCCTGCCGGTACTCGCTACGCTGCGCGTGGCAGTTACATCATTAAATCCGAGCTGTCCAAGCTGGCCACTGAAGACGGCTATTGAGCCATGATGGAGCAATGCCATGTTTGAACAACTGATACGTTTCTCTATAGCGCAAAGAATGCTGATCATGCTGGCAGCGCTGGGACTGGCAGCGGTAGGCATATTCAGTTATCAGCGCCTGCCGATTGATGCGGTACCTGACATCACTAATGTTCAGGTACAAATTAATACCTATGCACCGGGTTACTCGCCATTGGAATCTGAGCAACGCATTACCTATCTGGTTGAGACTGCGATGGCGGGTCTGCCGGGTCTGCAGCAGACGCGTTCTCTGTCGCGTTATGGTCTGTCTCAGGTGACGGTAATTTTTAATGAAGACATCGATATCTTCTTTGCGCGCCAGTTGGTGAGTGAACGTATTGCGCAGGCGCGCGACCGTTTGCCGCCGGGTCTGACGCCTGAAATGGGCCCGATTGCTACTGGATTGGGTGAGATTTATTTGTGGACGGTTGAGGCAGACAAGAGCGCAAAAAAATCGGATGGATCTTCCTATACCGATACGGATTTGCGCGAGATTCAGGATTGGGTCATCAAGCCGCAGTTGCGCAATGTGCCGGGCGTCACGGAGATCAATTCCATAGGCGGCTTTGTGAAGGAATATCAGATCGCTCCGGTTCCGGAAAGACTGGTGGCGGTAGGGCTGTCGATCGCCGATCTGATCACAGCGATCGATCGTAATAATCACAATGCCGGTGCTGGCTATATTGAAAAGCGAGGTGAGCAATATCTGGTGCGCGCACCCGGTCAGGTGCATAGCATTGAGGACATACGCGATGTGGTGATCAAAAATTCTGGCGGTGTTCCGGTACGCATACGTGATGTCGCTGAGGTAGACATAGGCCGCGAATTGCGAACGGGCGCAGCAACAGCGAATGGCAGGGAAGTCGTGCTGGGTACGGTGTTCATGCTGATGGGCCAGAACAGCCGTACTGTCTCTCAGTCTGTCGATCACAAGATCAAAGAGATCAACCGCAATCTGCCCAAGGGTGTGCAAGTCGTGACGGTTTATGACCGTACTAATCTGGTCGATAAGGCGATCAATACGGTCCGCAATAATTTGCTGGAAGGCGCGGTGCTGGTGATAGTCGTTCTGTTTTACTTTCTGGGCAATCTACGCGCAGCACTCATTACAGCAGGCGTAATTCCTTTGTCCATGTTGTTCACGCTGACAGGCATGGTGGTGTATCAGGTCAGCGCAAACCTGATGAGTCTGGGCGCGCTGGATTTTGGCATCATCGTTGACGGTGCCGTAGTGATCGTCGAGAACTGCATACGAAGACTGGCGCATGCCCAGAAACAGCAGGGCAGGGCACTGACGCGAGAAGAGCGATTCAATGAAGTGTTCGAGGCGGCACGCGAATCACGTCGTCCTTTGCTGTACGGACAGTTCATCATCATGGTGGTGTATCTGCCTATTTTTGCACTGACTGGCGTTGAAGGAAAAATGTTTCATCCGATGGCTTTCACCGTAGTGGCGGCGCTGGCAGCAGCCATGGTGCTTTCAGTGACTTTTGTGCCGGCGGCCGTCGCTATGTTTGTGAATGCTCAGGTGCATGAAAAAGAGAATGCCATGATGCGCTTTATCTTGCGCTGGTATATGCCGCTGTTTGATAAAGTGATGGCAGCTAAAACAGTGGTGCTGACTTTTTCTGGCATTCTGGTGGTTTTGTGTGGCTTGCTCCTGACGCGCATGGGCAGTGAATTTATCCCCAGCCTGAATGAAGGAGATCTGGCTTTCCAGACCATACGTGCGCCTGGTGTCAGCCTGTCCCAGGCAGTGGCTATGCAACAGCAGATAGAACTCACCCTGATACAAAAATTCCCAGAGATTGAACGTGTCTTTACGCGTATAGGTACATCAGAGATTGCCACCGATCCTATGCCGCCTAGTTTCTCAGATGCTTACATCATGCTCAAACCAATCAGCGACTGGCCGGCACCACGCAAGACGCATGATGAATTACTGGCAGCGATACAGCAGACGGTGTGGAAAATACCGGGAAATAATTATGATTTCTCTCAGCCTATTCAGCTCCGTTTTAATGAATTGATTTCCGGTGTGCGCAGTGATGTTGCGATCAAAATTTTTGGTGACGACATTGAACTCTTGCATAAGCTGGCCGAAGAGGCCTCTACCCGCCTGCAGGCAGTGCCCGGTGCATCCGAGGTGAAAGTAGAACAGACCACAGGCTTGCCTGTTCTGACGGTGAATATCGACCGGCAAAAAGCGGCATTGTGCGCCCTCGGCGCGCAGGGCGGCGGCGGT
>CAIQLE010000055.1 GCA_903872555.1 uncultured bacterium | reverse complement strand
GTGGTGAAGAAAATTTTTGCATGCGCGTAATCCGGTGTGAGCTGCACTTCGGTCAGTGTGACCATGCCGACACGGGGATCTTTCAGCTCCATGGCAATCAGTTCAGCCAGATCGCGCTGAATCTGATCAGCGACGCGCTGGCTGCGACCGGGAATAGCTTTGCTGTGCTTGACCATGCTGTGACGTAAAACCTAAGGTGGGTAAGGCAGGGAACGCGATGCCCTTGTGGATACGGACATCGCGCTTCAGAATGGACTCAGGCTGTGCCTCTGCCCATTCTGTCGCCTGACATTGCTATTGCAGGGTACGTGCCACTTCCTGAACTTCAAAAACTTCAAGCTGGTCGCCTTCTTTGATGTCGTTGAAATTCTTCAGCGACAGGCCACACTCGAAGCCGGACTTCACTTCTTTGACATCGTCTTTGAAGCGTTTCAGCGAATCGAGTTCGCCTGTCCACAATACGACGTTGTCGCGCAGCAGACGCACATTCGCTCCACGCTTGACCATGCCTTCCAGCACATAGCAACCAGCGATCGCGCCCACTTTGCTGACCAGGAAAACCTGACGTATTTCGACCAGTCCCAGTGCATGTTCGCGCTTCTCTGGTGAGAGCATGCCGCCCATGGCTGCCTTGATCTCATCGATGGCGTCGTAAATGATGTTGTAGTAGCGAATATCAATACCGCTCGACTCTGCCAGTTTACGGGCAGAGGCATCAGCACGGACATTGAAGCCAATGATGACGGCTTTCGAAGCCAGCGCCAGATTGACGTCGGACTCGCTGATGCCACCCACCGCTGCGTGCACAACCTGCACACGCACTTCACTGGTAGACAATTTCTGCATGGACGAGACCAGAGCTTCTTGCGAACCCTGCACATCGGATTTGATGATCAGTGCGAGGTTCTTGACTTCGCCTTCGGCCATTTGCTCGAACATATTTTCGAGTTTTGCGGCCTGTTGTTTTGCAAGCTTCACATCACGGTACTTGCCCTGCCTGAACAGTGCAATTTCACGCGCTTTGCGTTCGTCGGTCAGGACCATGGTTTCTTCACCGGCAGCCGGGACTTCCGTCAGACCCTGGATTTCAACCGGTATCGATGGACCCGCTTCAGTAATGGACTTGCCGTTTTCATCCAGCATGGCACGTACTCGGCCGTAAGAAGAACCTGCCAGTACGATATCGCCACGGCGCAAAGTACCCGACTGCACCATGATGGTGGCGACCGGACCACGACCTTTGTCGAGCTTGGCTTCAATCACCAGACCTTTGGCCGGGGTATCAATCGATGCTTTCAGCTCCAGTACTTCGGCTTGCAGCAAAACGTTCTCGAGCAGGGTATCAATGCCCTCGCCTGTTTTTGCGGAGACCGTAATGAAAGGCGAGTCGCCGCCGTATTCTTCCGGCACCACTTGCTCAGCAACCAGCTCTTGTTTGACGCGATCAGGATTAGCACCCGGCTTGTCAATTTTGTTGATAGCAACCACCAGCGGCACGCCTGCTGCACGCGCGTGCGCAATCGCTTCACGGGTCTGAGGCATCACGCCGTCATCTGCTGCCACTACCAGAATCACCAGATCGGTCGCTTTCGCGCCGCGTGCACGCATGGCCGTAAAGGCTTCGTGACCCGGTGTATCAAGGAAGGTAATCATGCCGCGCGGCGTTTCTACGTGATAAGCGCCGATGTGCTGAGTAATGCCGCCCGCTTCGCCGGAGGCCACTTTTGCGCGACGTATGTAATCGAGCAGGGAAGTTTTACCATGGTCGACGTGACCCATGACAGTCACTACCGGTGCGCGTGGCAACAAGACCGCATCCACATTTTCGGCACCGACTTCGAGCAAGGCTTCAGGATCATCCAGCTTGGCAGCGTGCGCAACGTGGCCCATCTCTTCGACCAGAATCATGGCCGTTTCCTGATCAAGCACCTGATTGATGGTGACCATCTGGCCCAGTTTCATCAATTGCTTGATGACCTCGGAAGCCTTGACAGCCATCTTGTGGGCAAGTTCAGCGACGGTGATGGTCTCTGGCACATGGACTTCATGCACGATCGCCTCAGTAGGCTGCTGAAAATTGGTTTCGCGATCATCATTGTTTGAGCTGCGACGGCCGCGCGGACCTGCGCGCCAGCCATCACGTCCGCCACCCGTGGGGCCACGGGTCTTGAGACCACCGCCCGGGCTGCGTTTTTTCGCATCGTCCTGCCATGTCGATGAGACATTCGCAGATTTGATAGATTTTTTCTCGCCCGGTTTTTTCTCGTCTTTCTTTTCAGCCGGCTTCTTGTCGGCTGGACGATGCAGGGTACCTTCAGCACGCGCAGCAGCGGGTGCCACCGGTGCCGGTTCAGGCGCCTTAACCACCTTACGCGGGGTGCTCATCATCAATTTGATCTGAGCGACCTCATCGGCCACAGCTTTG
The DNA here is from genome assembly GCA_903872555.1 of uncultured bacterium. Lineage (GTDB taxonomy): Bacteria > Pseudomonadota > Gammaproteobacteria > Burkholderiales > Burkholderiaceae_D > Pernthalerella. Next base: position 2,268 of record CAIQLE010000055.1, on the reverse strand, counting down.
CGCGCAGACTCAGCGGCATCGGCACGCACCTTCGCGCCACGTGCCTCTTCGGCTACGAGTGCAGCGGCGGCTTCGGATTTATCCTGATCGGTCTCAACGACAGCAGCAGCTGCCGCCTGACTGACAATACTGGCTTCACGCGCCAGCTCGGCTTCGCGTTCAGCTTCCAGCTTTGCCAGACGCTCCTGCTTTTCACGCAGATCTGCTTCCTGACGCGCAATGAATTCAGCCTGACGGCGTGCTTCGTCATCACGACGTGCCTGCTCAGCCTCATCAATCACATTGACTTTAGGCGCCTCAACTTCGGGCTCCACCGGAGTCTCATCGCGCTTGACGAAAGTACGCTTCTTGCGAACTTCAACCTGAATGGTGCGTGATTTGCCGCTGGAATCTGCCTGCTTGATTTCAGTGGTTTCTTTGCGTGTCAGCGTGATCTTCTTTTTCTCGCCGTCCGCAGCCGCACCGTGAACTTTGCGCAAATGCCCCAGCAACCTGTCCTTGTCATCTTTGGACAGTTCGTCTTCTACTGAGCTTTTGTCTACGCCCGCGTCGCGCAACTGCTTTAACAGCACGTCGGCCGGCATTTTCAGCTCGGTGGCAAATTGGGCTACGTTGTTACTCGCCATTCAGTCCTCTTTTCTTGTGACGCATTGGATGATGTTCGTCTGACGAATTACTTGCTCTCCGCGAGGCTCCAGACGTGTGCCTGCAACTGCTTGGCACGGTCGTCATACTTCGCATCGATCAGGCGCATTTCATCGTCTGTCACATCCTTAAATTCTTCATCGATCAGCTGTCGTGCACGCTCAGTCGGCAGCGCGAGAATCGCGGCAAACTCATCGTAAGCAAGTCCAGAAAACGCTTCCAGCGTCTTGATGCCCACCAGACCCAGCTTGCCGGCCATCACTCGGTCCATACCTTCGATATTGAGCAGCGCATCATCCATGCCTTCCAGACCTTCTTCAGATGCGATCGCTTCTGTAACGAGGGCATCACGCGCACGGTTACGCAGTTCATTGACCGTATCTTCATCAAAGGCTTCGATTTCCAGCATCTCAGTGATAGGCACATAGGCGATCTCTTCCAGGGTAGAGAAACCTTCCTGAGCCAGAATATCGGCCACTTCCTCATCCACATCCAGCTTATCTATGAACAGCGCACGTATGCCCGCTGTCTCAGAGGCTGATTTATCAGCAGATTCTTCGGCCGTCATGATATTGATCTGCCAGCCAGTCAGTTCACTTGCGAGGCGTACGTTCTGACCGCCACGGCCAATGGCAATGGCCAGATTTTCTTCATCCACCACCACGTCCATGGCATGCTTTTCTTCATCGACCACGATGGAGGACACATTCGCCGGTGCCAGTGCGCCAATCACGAACTGTGCCGGATCTTCAGACCACAACACGATATCAACACGCTCGCCGCCGAGTTCGCCAGTGACGCTCTGTACGCGCGATCCGCGCATACCGACGCAGGTACCAATCGGGTCAATACGCTTGTCTGCTGTGAACACGGCAATTTTTGCGCGCACACCAGGATCGCGGGCGGCCGATTTGATCTGCAGCAGGCCCTGCTCTATTTCAGGAACTTCGAGTTCAAACAGCTTGGCGATGAAATCCGGCGCGGTACGCGACAGGATCACTTGCGGACCACGCGCATTGCGGTCTATGCGCAAAATGTAAGCACGCACACGGTCACCAATGCGCAGATTTTCTTTGGGTATGGTCTGGTCACGCGGCAGGCGGGCTTCGATCTTGCCCGACTCGACGATGGCATCACCACGCTCCATGCGCTTGATGGTGCCGGTGACGAGAGCATCGCCACGTTCAAGGAAGTCAGCCAGAATTTGCTCGCGCTCGGCATCACGTATGCGCTGCAGGACGACTTGCTTGGTATCTTGTGCAAAACGACGGCCAAAGTCTACGGACTCAATAGGCTCTTCGATGTGATCATCAACTTCGATGTCATCAATCTGTTCTTTGGCTTCGAACAGCAGAATTTCCTGATCAGGCAATTGCAGGCCAGCTTCATCAGGCACAACGTGCCAGCGACGGAAGGATTCGAATTCACCGGTATCGCGGTCAATAGACACACGTATATCGACTTCGCCTTCATAGCGTTTCTTGGTGGCCTGGGCAAGTGCATGCTCCAGCGCGCCAAAGACGACTTCCTTGTCGACATTCTTCTCACGTGCCAGCGCATCAACCAGCAACAAAATTTCGCGACTCATTTACGGCTCCTGAAATCCACTATCGGCACTAAGCG
>CAIQLE010000054.1 GCA_903872555.1 uncultured bacterium | reverse complement strand
CTTCACATAACCTTCGGCATCTCGCTCATAAGTCCAGCTTGCACGGTCATACTTGTGCTTCTCAGCGTCATAGCCTTTGTAGATTCCATCCGCAAAGCTGAAGTCTTTGCCAACGATGAAGCTGGCATCCGTGTAGTTCTTGACGTACTCGGCCTGATACTTGTTATTGCTGATGAGGTAGTTGATCAGCGCGCCAAGGAAAGCGAGGTCCGAGCCCGGACGCAGCGCTGTATAGAAATCCGATACAGAGGCTGTGCGGGTGTAACGCGGGTCGACAACGACCAGCTTCGCTTTATTGTGTGCTTTTGCTTCAACAACCCATTTGAATCCGCAAGGGTGTGCCTCGGCCGGGTTTCCACCCATGACCAGAACGACATCGGCATTCTTGATGTCTACCCAATGATTCGTCATCGCGCCACGGCCAAACGTCGGGGCAAGACCTGCCACCGTCGGTGCGTGTCAGACGCGAGCCTGATTGTCGATTGCGATCATGCCCAGAGATCTGACGATCTTCTGGGTGAGGTAACCGGTTTCGTTCGATCCTGCAGAAGCTGCCAGCATGCCTGTCGACAGCCAGCGGTTGACGGTCTGACCTTCGGCGTTCTTCGCTATGAAGTTGGCGTCGCGGTCGGCCTTCATCTGCTTAGCGATCTCTTCTATCGCCTGTTCCCATTCAATCGGTTCCCATTGGTCGGAACCAGGGCGGCGCACTTCGGGACGCTTCAGACGTGAAGGGCTCTTCATCATATCGAGCAGCGCAGCGCCTTTAGGGCAGAGCGTGCCACGGTTGACCGGATGGTCAGCATCACCTTCGATATGGAAGACTTCAGCCTTGACGTTCTTAGCTTTGTCACCGGTGCTGTACATCAGGATGCCGCAACCTACCGAGCAGTACGCGCAGGTATTGCGCGTTTCGGTGGCACGGTCGAGCTTGTAGGCACGCATTTCTGCATGCGCTACCGAGGGCGCAAGACCCAGCACAACGAGAGAGGAAGAACCTATCCCGGCGGCGCAGATCCTGAAGAATTGCCGTCGATTCATTGGGGCATTCATCAAAACTCCGAAGAAGTTTATTGGGAAAGAGTGGAGTCGCTAGACCTGAACGCCGAACGGATTGCTCGGCGACCCGGGCTAGCGGCACCGGTGCAGCAAGAAATAGGGGATTTATTCCGACAATTTCATTACTGAGCTATTACGATTTTAACATATACCCCTGTGCAAGTAGTTTCCGCAGGACAGTGAAAATTTTGTGGATTGATGCGGTGTTTTGTCGATTAATTACGGCGGTTGATGCAGATATATATGTCATTTAAAGCCGATTAATTTGGGTGTTCCGGGTACGGAGCAGGCATGCCTGGCCCCGTACCTGAGAGTTTGACCGGCGAATTATTGCGAAACCGCTGGGGGCGCCGCCGGCAGTCGGATCGTGGTCGGTGAATTGATGGAGATACTCAGCGTGTCGCTTGCCATCTCCCACTGGATGACATTGGGAGAAAGGGTGGATGAATTGGGTTGGTCTTCGTGAGGAAAACCTGATTCCGACGGACCAGGTCCGTTCAGGCTAGGTTCAATTTCACGGCGATAGGCTGCGTCGGTCATGGTCAGCTTGCCTACGGACCGATTGACCACCATGAAATTAGCGATCTCTAGCGTGGCAGGCTGTTGACCCCCTTTGCTGGTGGCAGAGATAGTCATTGCACCCGATTCCATGCTCCAGTCGACTACACAGGTCGCATTGCGGCTGACCATGCGTATGGCTGCATCGGGCGTTGGAAATCCTTCGACAAGGATATCGGTAACGCCATCGGCCCGGTAACGTTGGGAGGAACTGATCGAATGAGGAACTGGCTTGAGTGTATTTGCGCTGACCGGAAGTGCCATGAAAACTCCTTAGATAGACAATTGATGTTGAAAAGCTGTTGAGCCATTGCTCGCCACATCTGTATCAATTTCATTCTTAAAGTTTTGCGGCCGTCCTTATTTTTTTAGTTTTTGAATGTCACACTGGGTCTTGTGATCACACATCGACCTTCTGTGCTGTGTTCGATAGTTTCTGTCATTTTGCGTTCGACGAAATGAGGATGACTGATGGCTTCTTCTACGCCGATCACTGGTGTTACGCAGCAATCTGCTGGTTCGAACAAGGCTGCCCATTCATCCCTGCTGCGTTGAGCAAACAGTTCATCGAGTTCAGCCTTGAGTGCCATGGCATCCTCACCACCGATTGCCTGCCCTAAGGACCAGTGGCGTGATTTCAGATCGCTTCTTTTGAGAATGTCGCAGCAGACTTCCCAGAATTTCAGCTCCAGTGCACCGACGGCCATGTATTTATTGTCGCTGGTCCGGTAGATGTTGTAGCAGGGCAGACCACCCGTCAGAAAATCACGTGCCGGTGGCGCACTTTGTCCCATCGCATTCAGCGCCAGCAGGGGCATGAGATTGTGGGCGAACACAGCATCCGTCATGGCCACATCGACGAAGCGCCCGGTGCCTCCCATCTTCACGGCCAGCAGCGCCGCTAAGATACCTTGCACGGCCGTCTGTGAACCACCGAGCAGATCGCCAATTTGCAGGTTCGGCAACACAGGCCGGCCAGTATCGTCGGCGTTTTGTGCCAGCATGCCGGCGTAGCCTATGTAGTTGATATCATGACCTGCCGCCTGCGCCAGTGGCCCATGCTGGCCGTAGCCTGTTATGGCGCACATCACGAGCTGCGGATTACGTGCCTTGAGTACTGACCAATCCAGTCCCAGCCTGTGCATCACACCCGGCCGAAAGCTTTCGACCACCACATCGGCAGTATCGACCAAGGTCAGAAACTGCTCACGGTCAGCGGCGTCTTTCAGATCTAGCTGCATGAACTGCTTGCCACGATTGACGGCAATGAACAGCTGCGACAGTTCATTTTTTACATGGCTCATGCTGCGCGCATAGTCGCCCGCACCCTTGTCTTCAATCTTAATGACGGTCGCGCCCATATCGGCCAGATGCATAGTCGCCAGCGGGCCGGGAAGCAGACGGGTGAGATCGAGCACAGTAATGCCAGTGAGCGGAAGGGCGGTGTCGCTGCATGTCGTTTCAAGTGTCTTCATGCAGCGATTATCCCGCATTCGGGATCAGGCGCTCAGTTCCGCGCCTCCTTGCGTGGCGGGGCGCCGGGCGCTTCATCCTCGGCAGTGCGTTTTTGTCCCTGAGTAGCTGCAGGGCGTGTACTGAACACCTTGCTTTTCCAGAACTCCAGCAGGGCAATGTCTATTTTCGGCATGATCTTGCTGCTGTTTTCATCCGTCATCACGCCGTAGATATTCAAGGCCATGAGACGTTCCAGGAATTGCTGCAGTTCGGCCGGGTTATGCCAGGCAGGGGAGCGACCCGCGGCATCGATGGCGTTCTTCCATATGTTGGCGAGATTGCGGCAGGTTGTCACAGGCAAGCCCAGTGCTAACTCTAAGTTGTTGGTCAGTTCATCGACATTGACTGGCCGCAGATTGCTACGGTTTTCGAGCTGACGCAGCCATTTGACCGGATTGGAACAAAAGCGACTCAGAGGATGAGCTTCAATCGGAAGTGCTTCCTTGATGGTTTCAATGCACTGCCTGACCAGGGCGTTGTCTTGATACTCGAAATCGTCCAGCTTTTTTAGCATCAGGTTGTGTGTCAGGGCGAGCAGGAAACGGTTGCCATCTTCCATAGAATCAGGCGCCACCAACCAGTCTTTCGTCCATTGTGCCGCACTCATCCAGGCATCCACGACGAACTGTATGACAGCTGTAGGAACGCCACTATTTTCAGCCAGTCGTCTTTTCATGAAGCTAGCCAAAGATCTGTCATCAGGACAATCCTGTGCACAGCTGAGGAAAAATTCCAGCGTCAATGAGTGTTGAAGTTGTTGCATGCAATGCTGAATCACTTTTGCTGAGCCTTCCGACAAAGCTTTGCCTTGTGTATACATATCCTTTTCTGTTTTGAAATGCCATTGCTCATCCCTTGCCATCGATTGCATATCCTCAGGCTTGAAAGGCACGGGTACTAAGGGCAGCGACTGCTTAAGCAGCCAGCAAGTCATCAGTGCGCATTGCAGGCTCGTGATGTGATCTGATAAATCCGCAATCCGGCGCAGTTCTGGCATCGCTTTCACCAGTAAGCTTGTAAAAATTCCTTTCGATGCCAGCGATGCCGGTTTAGAGCAATTCGCAATGATGTCAGCCAGCATTTTCAGAAATTCTGCATCTATTTCCGGCTTGATCTTCCGATTGCATCCTGCTGTCAGCAGGTTGGCGTTGTGCGAGGCTTGTATTCCCTCTGGCAGTACCAGATCCCAGACTGTATGTTCGGTCAAAGAATAAGCTTCTACTGGAATATCGCAAGCCATCAGCAAGGCGATGACTTGCTGATCCTTACTCACTATGGCATTTCCCAATAGTGAATTGATCGCGCCTTCATCTGCAGAAAAATTGTGCTGATTTACCAATTTTCTGAGGTATTCCACGGGCACGTGATTCATGATGCAAGCCGCCAGACCTTTGTGACCGAATTCGTCGTGGCAGTCAGAAAGCTTTGCTCCTCTGGCCAGTAAAAGATTAAAACTCGATTTATTTTTATGAAGCGCTGCCATAAGCAGTGCTGAACATCCGCCATGATCAGGCTTGGCGTCGTGTTCGAGCAAGGCTTCACAGATGGCTACATTTCCCTGTGCGGCGGCGATCATCAATGGTGTGATAGCTGAATTATTCAGTCCCGCATAGGGAGGAAAAATCCCAGGGATCTCATCGTGAGGAATGAATTTAGCGAGCGCATCTGTTTCTGCCCCATTTTCAAGGAGCAGGCCGACAATTTCGGGCGACTCTGAAATCACTGCATAGTGCAAGGCTGTTTTGCCGTGATGATCCTCACTAAATATGGACATATGTGCAACATCGATCAGCGCCCTGACCAAATCCAGATGACCATCACGACAGGCTTCCATCAGCATATCGAATCCATTAGGAGGATGCGGAGGAAGATCAGCGCCGCGCGCCATCAGCATGGAAATCGCCCAAGGTTTGTTGGCCCGAACGGCCTTGACCAGCACATTGCAATTGTAGGAAGAACAAAAATTCAGATTCGCACCGCGTTGCAATGCGCGATCTAACAATAGAGGCAATTCTTCTTTACTCGCGTATTCAACTGCATCGATCAAGCATTGTTGTGCGTTATTCGGCGCTTGCGTTCTGTCGTGGTTATGTAGTGGGTAAGAGGGCGGAACCTGACCGGGTTGAAAGGGTTGCATAATGAGCCCAAAGAGTTGAAAAAATTTCGAACTCAGTCGCCCATCATTGAACATAGTTCCGCAATGATGAAGAAATGATCATGAGCTTTGCATAGGCTCAAGCGTTTCTTCATTCTAACTATGCAGTGAGAAATAAATATCGTGTTGCTTAATAAATGAAAGACCGATTTGATCATCATTTGAATTCAAATGATGATGTTTTCATTATGAGGACAATTGCTCAGTAAATGCTCAGTAATTGCTCAGTAAGCCTTCAGCAATCGCTCATTGATTGTTCAATATTTGATTGTTTTGATTGAATATCGACCATCTGTGTTTCTATCAAAGGCAGGTGTTTTTCCAGAGACTTCGATACGCTGCCTGATACTGATACTTGCCTTCAGGCTCCGCTGTTTTCCAGTGATTCCTGTTGTTCCAGCCACTCAGCTTCCAGCTGCTCCAAATCCTTGCTGCAGACAGCCTGTGCTTCTTGCAAGGTCTTGAGTTCAGACTTGCGGCTGTTATCGTAAATATCCGGTTCGACCAGTTTGGCATCGAGCGCTGATTTTTGCTGATGCAGCTCGGCGATTTTTTCTTCCAGTCGCTTGATGCGCGTTTCGATAGTTTTGCGCTTG
>CAIQLE010000053.1 GCA_903872555.1 uncultured bacterium | reverse complement strand
TGGTCGATACGGTTGACCTTGTAGACCACACCATCAATGTCGTAGGGTAGTTGTGCGCGTTTTTTTCCTATGCCCGCAAAAAACTGCAGCAGACCTTCAGCGCCTGCGCTTACGGCACGTTCTGCACAGACGGGAATGCCGAGTGACTGATACCAGTCCAGCAGTGCGGTATGAGTAGCAGGCGGTGCCGCACCTTCCAGAGAACCTATGCCATAGGCAAAAAACCTCAGACTGCGCTGTGCGGTAATGCGTGAATCGAGCTGGCGCAAACTACCCGCAGCTGCATTGCGTGGATTGGCAAATTCTTTCAGACCCGCATCGCGCTGACGCTGATTCAGCTTTGCCAAATCGGCTTTGAACATCAGCACTTCACCACGCACATCCAGTACTGCGGGCGGATGATCGGTGTGTAACTTCAAAGGAATCGAACGTACGGTGCGGATATTGGCGCTGACATCTTCGCCGGTGCTGCCATCACCGCGCGTAGCGGCCTGCACCAGCACACCCTGCTCGTAACGCAGATTAATGGCCAGACCATCGAATTTTAATTCGCAGGCATAGTCAACAGCGCTTTCGCTCTCCAGCGCTTCGCGTACGCGCCTGTCGAAGCCCAGAATATCGTCTTCGGAAAAACCATTATTAATCGACAGCATGGGCAGCGCATGCTGTACCTGACTGAATTCAGGCAGCGGCGCGCCGCCCACGCGCTGCGTGGGTGAGTCAGGCGACATTAATTCGGGGTGAGCTGACTCCAGCGCCTGAAGTTCGCGAAACATAGCGTCATATTCAGCGTCAGGCAGGGTGGGATTATCGAGCACATAGTAGGCATGCGCATGCCTGCCCAGCTCAGCACGCAGCCAGTCGCTGCGCGCGCGCCAGTCCGTGACGGCTGGCTCAGCGGCTGGGGTGCCGCTGAAAAGCGGATGCTGAGACATTAACCAAACAGGCGCAGTGCCCGCGCCGAACCGGCGGCAATCCCTGCCTCATCCAGGGCGTCGTAGAAAGAATGCACTTGCTGGGCAATCTCATTCAATGCGGCATCGGACAAAGCATGACCTTCATCATCAATCACCGTTCCCGACAGACGGGTAGCCAGTGACTTGGCGAACGAGCTCATGGCTTTAAAGCCCTCGCGTGCCGGAGCAACGCAAGGTACAGGCAAGAGCAGGGTCAGATATGAGCTGGTGTCGTCTACAGGATTGGCATTGATATTGACAGAGAACAGCAGGCCACCTTCACCGTCCGGCATCACCAGCCGGCCATCCGGACGCAATTCCATGCCCTGACGCTGCAGCGCTGGACGCAGCGTGGCGAGCGGCCAGGGGTCCTGATTGGCGCGCACATTCACTGACAACTGGGCATCGAATTCATGCACCAGCTGATACAACTTATGTGCATGATCCATCACTTCATGCATGTCAGGCAACTCAGGCTGGGCACCCAGATCATCCGTCAGCTGATTCAGACGGGTCACCAGATCAGAAAACTCCAGCTCTGTTAGGGCACCGCTGCGGGTTGCCAGCTGCACACCCACTTGCAGGGAAATATAGACGCTACCGACCGCCACTTCTTCGGATTGCTCGTCCTCGGTTTCGCCAATCACACGCACAGGCTTATTACCGATCAGATGCAAGTGCTGGAAAGCT
>CAIQLE010000052.1 GCA_903872555.1 uncultured bacterium | reverse complement strand
GTGGTGAAGTGGTTGAGATCGGTTCGCATGATGAACTGATGGCCGCGCAGGGTGCTTACTGGCGCTTATATGAAGCGCAGGCACGCAATGTGGATACCGAAGATCGCGAACCGGCGCGTTTGCACATACCACTCAGCAAGGTGAGCTCATGAGCGAAGAAATGAGCGTCAAGAACTGGTTACCGGCTCATCACCGCTTGTCGCGCGACAGCTATGGCCGTCTGATTTTCACTGATGAAAACTCTGAGTTGCACATAGGCGTCGTGCCGGTACAGGCCTTTCCTATCGAGGCACCGTCAGAAAACATTTCTCTGATGAGTGTCGATGGTCATGAGCTGGCCTTCATTCCCCTGTTATCTGATGTCGATGTAGATACACGCCGGATCATCGTCGAAGACATCGCACAACGCGAATTCATGCCGCTGATCGACAGGCTGATGTTCGTCTCTACTTTTTCCACCCCCAGCACATGGCAGGTGATGACGGACCGTGGCATCACCAGCTTTGTGCTGAAGGGCGAAGAAGATATACGCCGGCTCAAGGGCAATGGCTTGCTCATCACCGACAGTCATGGCGTGACCTATCGCGTCAACGACATGCGTCTTCTGGATCGCATGTCGCGCCGCCTGCTCGACCGCTTCCTCTGATTTTTTCAGATCAGAGGACAGCGCTTAATTCGTGCTGTGTCCTTCTGCACCTTCGACAATCGCGTTTTCAGGATTCATGAAAATCGGGCGTCCATCCGGTGTATTCAGTGGCACCAGTAATTCCTTCTGGTTGTCATCCTTCAGCAAGGCACATAAAGTCAGGCTGGTGCGCATTTCACCATTCAGTTCAACTTCAAGATCAGCAATCACCAGTTCTACGCCGGTGAGAATTTGTTTGACGCGCATGTCACTTTCCTTTCGGTGATAAATAAAATCTGAGGCGCTAGTGTATGCCTGCAGTGCCTGCATTTTACGAGCGGACTGCCGCCCGCGACTATAATTTGTACGTGAAAATAATCGATACCTATCTGCTCAGATGGCCTGTGCCCGCCTTGTTTGCCTGGGGCGGCAGCTGGTTATTGTATGGAACGCTGCTGCGCTTGGGCTGGCCTGTATGGCTGGCCGTCAGTCTGGCCAGCCTTGCCGGGATGTTATTCAGTGTGCTGGCAGGCAGCTTCTGGCGCCGTCTCGCTATCGCACTGGGCTTTCCCCTGTCCTTACTCTTGTCCGGCGCGGTCGCCTTGCCTGCGTGGGTCTGGCTCTTGCCTTTGCTGATCGTGGCGCTGGTCTACCCTATGAATGCCTGGAGCGATGCGCCACTTTTTCCTACACCGGCGTCAGCGCTGGCCGATCTTCCCTTGCAGGTGCGACTGCCCGATGGGGCGACCATTCTGGACGCAGGCTGTGGTCTGGGACATGGTTTGCGTGCGCTGCGGGCAGCGTATCCGCAGGCACGTCTGTCGGGCACGGAATGGAGCTGGCCCTTGCGGCTGCTGACAGGCCTGCTCTGTCCCTGGGCAAAGATACGGCAAGGCGATATGTGGAAGGATGACTGGTCTGCCTATGACATGGTGTATTTATTTCAGCGCCCCGAGAGTATGCCGCGAGCCGTTGCCAAAGCCGTCGCTGAAATGAAGCCCGGTGCCTGGTTGGTGAGTCTGGAATTTCTGGCGCTGGAATTACAGCCCTATGCCCGAGTGGAGCAGGTTGAAGGCAAACCGGTATGGATTTATCAGGCACCGTTTGTGTTTAAGTAAAACGGCTTTTGCAACTGACAAAATCATTTCACACGCACCATTTCACACACACCATTTCACAGGCACCATCTCATACAAACATGCCGGCATAAGTGACAACCGTGCCGCCCATGCCGAGCTTGAAGCGAGAAATGCCGGGTAAATCATGCGTATTCACACCGCCCATGTCCAGCGTGTTGACGCCGCGTGCGCGCAATAATTCAAAGGCATGCCACAGTATCAGTTTGTGTGCATTCGTTTCACGTCCTGCCTGATCGGACCAGCCTATGTGATAGGTAGCAACGCTGCCGTGAATCAGAAACAGCATGGCCGCGATCATTTCCTGCTGATGTTCTGCGTGCAGTATCAGTGCCGTTTGCTTCTCCTGCGTGCCGGCCTGTATGTAACGTTCAACAAAGGCGACAGGCAGGCCATGAAATGATTTCTGCCTGCGCTGTGCCTGTTCTGCCGCCAGCAGCCATTGCACATACTTGGGTTCGACTTCATCGTTCACGATAATGAGCTCCGCTTTTTCTGCGGCACCCAGACGATTGCGCCAGCGTGCATCCATCTCGCTGCGTAATTGTGCGTTGCTACGTGTCAGATCAATCATCAGCGTGGAGTAACCCGTCATCACACGCATAAGTCGCGTAACGCTGGCATCATCAGGATCAGTGATTTCGGGTGAAAAGAGTGCAAGCCTGGGGCGCGGCAGCGGCAGGCTGCGTTTGATTTCTTTGAAGATTCGAGCACGCACAGTCGCAGGCATGGGCTTGAGCCAGAGCGGCCCGCGGGTGCAGAGTGCAATGCTGAGCACAAAAGCGTAGCGGCGGCAGATGAACTGCGCCAGCGCCACCGTCTCGCCATCGAGGATGACTTCTGCGCGATGACATGTCACACCGGGCACGCTAAGGCTGGCGCCATAAGCCCAGTCCTGCTGCAGTGCGCCGCCCGCCTGCGTTTGCGCTGCGTCCCATGCGCTTCTGTCGATCTGGTTCCAGAGTATGTGCATCAGCGATTGTGTAACTCAGAGTCTTTGTGCATCAGAATGTTTGTACATCAGAGGGTCTGCGATTCAGCGATTCAGCGATTCAGCATTTTCGTGATTCAGCTGTTTCGTATTTACGTGTTTGCATAAGGCCTGACTATAATCAGTCAGAAAAAATCAGGAAGCAAAAATCAAGAATCCGAAAAGGCAGGGCATGATAAAGCGTTTTTTCAGTTCAGCTCCCCGTGAGCGCATACTCGGGCACGATATTCCCCGTCCCCGTCTCACGGGTATGGGCTGGTTGTTGATTCTTTTGTATCTTGGTGTACCGGCCATGTTCATCGGTGGTGTGCTTGATTTTATTGTGCAAACCATCACAGGGCAGTGCATGGGCCTGTGGTGCCTGTTTTGAAATTGGCAACTTCAAGTCTTGACAGACCTTGCGTCGACGATAAGGGTGGCGCAATTCCTCACTTTGTTTCACAATTGCAATAATAATTTCGTTATCAGCCTGCTTTAGGCTTGAGTTATCGGAGTGTGTGTCGATATACAAGTCGATACCCTGCGTCCGCGTCGTTCATGGCGTTTGGGGGCTCGCACAAGGAGAGGCAGATGTTATTTTTCGTGGGATTGGCCGTCGTGTTTGGCTGCGTGTTTGGCGGCTTTATCATGGCGGGCGGCAAAATGGCGCCAATTATCAAGTCCGCACCGATTGAGGGCTTCATCATTGTGGGCTCTGCGATCGGCGCGCAGTTGATCGGCAATAGTATGGGCATTTTCAAAGGTGCTTTTGGTGGCATGGCCCGCTGCATCAAGGGACCTAAGTGGAGTCCTCAGGATTATCTGGACCTGATTCTGCTGGTGGGCAAACTGCTCAACGTGATGAAAAAAGAAGGTGCGGTGGCGCTGGAAGCGCACGTAGAGAATCCCGATTCATCCGGCATCTTTGGTGAATATCCCAAGCTGGCGCATGATCACTCTATCGTTCACATGATCTGCGACACCTTGCGACTGGTCGTGATCGCTCAGGGCAATCTGGATGCGGATGCAGTGGATGATGTGATGAAAAACGCCATCAAGACTCACCACCACGATGAAATGAAATATCAGGGCACGCTGGCTTCTATCGCAGGCGCTTTGCCTGCGCTGGGAATTGTGGCCTGCGTTCTCGGTGTGGTGAAGACCATGGGCGCGATTGACCAGCCGCCGCCGGTTCTGGGCGGCCTGATTGGTGGCGCTCTGGTGGGTACCTTCCTTGGGGTGTTCGTGGCTTATGGTGTCTTCGATCCGCTGGCCAACCGTCTGGGCCAGATCATTGATGAAGAAGGTCAGGTCTACAAGGTGATCAACGAGATGATCGTGGGCACGCTCAAAGGTCATCCTGTGCCGCTGGTGATTGAAGCGGCGCGTGGCGTGATCAGTCATCACAATCAGCCGAGTTTCGCTGAAGTGTTTGATGGATTGCGCGGCAAGTAAATATGTCCTGCCCGTTTCACACAAAAAAGCCTGCTGCCCAGCAGGCTTTTTTATGAGTAATTCAAGGGCAGATTTGTTTTCATAAACAGAATTATCAAAATTTTATCAGCAATAAAATTCACATCTCTAGTTGACCACGCCCTCATTTCCATGAAGACTGCCCGCTGCGTCTGTGCGTATAGGGTCGCCAGACCGGTGCTTAAGAAAACAATAACCAGAGACACAAGGAGAGACCATGGGCGATTACACCAACATGTCGGCTTATTACGATTTGATCATGACCTCGGGCTATTACGACTATGAAAAAATCGTTGATAACATCATCAAAGAAGGTAACTTCAACAGCGTCCTTGAGATAGGTTGCGGCACCGGCCTGATACTGGAAGAGCTCGGCCAGCGCAAACCCCGCACCGAGATCATGGGTGTCGACCTGACAGAAGCCATGCTGAACATTGCCTCCGAGCGTCTGCAAAAATTCTCGAATATTTCTTTGTCGCTGCAAAACGTGACGCTGATCGATCTGGAAAAAAAATACGATCTCGCCTTCTCCTATGGCGGCGTCTGGTATTTCGTGGTCGATGGTGACAACGAGCCTTTCATGGTCAGTCATCTGGCCGACGATGAAGACAATCACCGTGGTCTGGAGCGCATCTCGCATCATGTCAACAGCGGTGGCAGACTGATGCTGGGCATACAGGGCCCGCATCATGATTACGCCAAACCCATCAAGAACGGCATGATCTACTCACAAAAAATCACGCCTTCTGATGCGGGCTTCACTAAAGAATATTATCTGGCCGATGATGCCGATATCGTCATGGCGCAGACCTTGCGCTATCGCGTGTATTCTTTTGACGAGGCTTTGGCTCTGCTGGGCAAATACGGCTTTGACTATCACCCGACTGTCGAACACGGCACCCATTTCATAGAATTCCGCAAATCATGAGTCTTCCGCGTCTGTTTTTTATTGGTGTGGGCAACATGGGCAATCCCATGGCGGCCAATCTGATCCGTGCCGGTTATCCGCTGACGGTGCATGATCTTGACCGCAGCAAGGCCGAGAATCTGCTGGCTCTGGGCGCGCACTGGGCTGATAGTCTGGCGCAAGGTGCAGCGCAGGCCGATATCGCCCTGGTCTCTTTGCCGGGACCTAAGCAAGTGCGTGAAGTCATGCTGGGTGAGGGCGGTCTGATTGCTGCCATGCGCAGCGCAACGACTATCATCGATACCTCCACCAGCGCAGTCGATCTGGTGCGTGAACTGGTCGATGTCGCTGCAGAGC
>CAIQLE010000051.1 GCA_903872555.1 uncultured bacterium | reverse complement strand
TGCAAAAAAGAGCTGGAATTACAAAAGAAAGAAGCTGAGGCAAAAATGACAGCACGCCTGCAGCCACCCACACCCGAGACCTTGATCGAGCAGGTCGGGCTTTGATCTGCCATTTATCTCATTGTTTGCATTCATAGGGCAACGCCATGGAATTTGAAGTCTGGTGGCTACTCGTCATACCTTTCTTTTTCGCACTGGGCTGGATCGCTGCCCGCATCGATATTCGTCATGTAATTGCCGAGTCGCGCAGTTTGCCGCGCAGCTATTACAAAGGCCTGAATGCGCTGCTGGATGAGCATCCGGATAAGGCGATCGATATTTTTGTAGAGATCGCCCGGCTCGATCCTGAAACAGCCGAGCTGCATTTTGCGCTCGGTAATCTGTTCCGCCGGCGCGGTGATATTGAGCGTGCCGTGCGCGTACACCAGAGCTTGCTTGCGCGAGCCGATCTGACGCCCGAGCTAGCTGCTCAGGCGCGGTATGAACTGGGCCAGGATTATTTAAAAGCTGGCTTGTTAGATCGCGCTGAAGAAACCTTTCATCAGCTTGCACACAGCCAGTACGGTACACAGGCCAGCCGTGCCCTGCTGGAGATCTATCAGCGCGAGAAAGAATGGAAGCGTGCGATTGAAGCAGCGCTGGCGCTGCAAGCCTCAGGCGCAGGTGCTTACCAGAAAGAGATCGCGCAATTTTATTGCGAGCTTGCGCAGGATGATATGGTGCACGCGCACGCCGATGTGGCAATGGCGACGCTGGAAAAAGCACTTTCTTATGACCGCAATAATGTGCGCGCCATGATATTGATCGGTGATGTCTTATTGTCCAAGGGAGATACCGAAGCGGCCTTACTGGCCTGGCGACGCGTGGAGCAACAAAGCTCACCTCATGTAGCCCTGGTTGCTCAGCGCTTGATGGATGGTTATCGGGCAGTCGGTCGCTTGCGAGAGGGCGTCAATCTGCTCAAGGCCTATCTGGCTGAGGCAGCAGCGATTGATTTGCTGGAAGTGGTCTTTAAGGCCGTACTTGAACTAGACGGACCAGAAGCTGCGAACCAGTTAATCAGTGATGAATTGCGTCGGACACCTACCTTGCTGGGACTGGATAAACTGATCGAGGCACGTCTGATGCATTCGCCTCCTGAACGCCTTGCTGAGCTGACTCTGGTTAAAAATCTGGTGGGCGGTTACGCACAAAAACTTGCGCGCTATCAGTGTGGCCATTGTGGCTTCAAAGCCAAGCAATTCTATTGGCAATGTCCCGGTTGCAGTCAGTGGGAAAGTTATGCGCCGCGCAGGACAGAAGAACTGTCGGTTATGAATCAGCCCTAGCCTGACTTGGTGCCTGTCTCCACAGGCAGCTAACAGTCTGAGCATAGGGGTGCTGACAACTCGTACTACCTGCACCGTGCCCCCATGACATCGAACTAAAAAGATAGACGTTTATCTTAAATTTCAATCGCCTTTCGAATGGAAGGTTCGATCTTCAAGCTATGCAAACTAATCATAGCTTTTTGCATCAACATAAACATCATCTTCGCGTTTAATGGGGATTCAGTGCGTCATTCATGAATGACGCACTGCGCTTCCCTCATTTAAACGGAGAATTCTCATGTTGAAAAATATCGCCTTGTTGATTGCAGGATTGTTTCTCATCGCCGGCACAGCGATGGCCGCTGTAGAAGTCAATACCGCTGATCAGGCCGCACTCGACAGCATTGCCGGCGTGGGTCCTGCTACATCGAAAGCCATACTGGAAGAGCGTAAAAAGAATGGCAATTTTAAGGACTGGGCTGACCTTGAACAGCGTGTCAAGGGGATAGGCGAGCGTAACTCGGTCAAGCTCTCTGCAGCCGGTCTGGTGGTGAATGGCCAGCCGCGCTCATCAATGCCTGCAGGCACCAAGCCTGCAGCTCAGGCCAAGCCGGCGGCCAAGGCGGGTGAGTCTAAGCCAGCCGATATGAAATAGTCACAAAGGCTTGGCCGTGACTTAGCTCGGTTTGAGCTGCGCGGCGACAGCCTTACAGCTGAGCTGTGACCCGTATTGGCCACAGCGATTAAAATGGCGGTTTGCTCTCCTGACTTAAAGCGAACCGCCATGCAATTTCATTCTATCGAGGACCTGATCGGCAATACTCCTTTGGTACAGCTTAAGCGTATCCCGGGTGAAGATGCTGCCCAGCGTAACAACATTATTCTCGGCAAGATGGAGGGTAATAACCCTGCAGGTTCGGTCAAGGACAGGCCGGCGCTTGCCATGATCCGTGGGGCAGAAGCGCGGGGCGAGATCAAGCCTGGCGATACCCTGATCGAGGCAACCAGTGGCAATACAGGCATTGCACTGGCCATGGCAGCAGCCATGCGGGGCTATAAGATGATCTTGCTGATGCCAGAAAATTTAAGTCTGGAACGGCGCCAGAGCATGGCCGCCTACGGTGCTGAAATCATACTCACACCTAAGACCGGGGGCATGGAATATGCCCGCGACCTGGCAGACCAGATGCAGAAAGAAGGTAAGGGCCGCATTCTTGATCAGTTTGCCAATCCTGATAATCCCCGTGCTCACTATGAGACAACCGGGCCAGAAATCTGGCGCGACACTGAAGGGCGCGTCACACATTTTGTCAGTGCCATGGGAACAACGGGCACCATCATGGGCGTGTCGCATTATCTGAAAGAACAAAATCCGGCGATACAGATCGTCGGCGCACAACCGGAAGAAGGTTCGCAGATTCCCGGCATACGTAAATGGCCTGAGGCTTATTTGCCGCGTATTTTTGATCGCAGCCGGGTGGATGTGGTTGAGAGCGTCAGTCAGTCAGCTGCTGAGCAGATGGCGCGACGCATGGCGGTTGAGGAAGGAATCTTTGCCGGTATTTCTGCAGCAGGTGCCTGCGAAGTGGCTTTGCGAATTTCTCAGACCACAGAAAATGCGGTCATCGTCTTTATCGTCTGCGATCGTGGTGATCGCTATTTATCAACCGGCGTGTTTCCTGCCTGAGCCGATTCGCTTGTGCCGCTTCAGATCTGAAGCGAGCCTATAAATTCTCAGGCCGGGCATGCCCGGCCTGAGAATTTATAGGCTCGCTTCAGATCTGAAGCGGCACAAG
>CAIQLE010000050.1 GCA_903872555.1 uncultured bacterium | reverse complement strand
TGCGTGCCAACGATATCAATCTGTACGACCCCACGGGCCGGCTGCTTTACCAGTCGCCGCCTTCGCTCTACAAACTGGGGCGTGATGCGCCGCGCTGGTACACCTCGCTGGTAGCGCCGGCTCAGATGGAGCGTGTGATTCAGCTGCCCAATGCGAAGCTGGTCATTACCACGAATCCTACCCGCGCAATTCTGGATGGCTGGGACAATCTGCGGGACATCCTGTTGACACAGCTGACATTATTCATCTTTGCAGACCTGCTGATCTTCTGGATGGTGGGACGCTGGCTTGCACCGCTGGAAATCATTCAGCGTGGCCTGCGTGAGATGGAACAGGGCGATCATCAAGTCAGGTTACCGCCTTTACCCGGCAAGGAAGCGGGGCAGATGGGGCGGGCTTTTAACCGCATGGCGCAAGCTGTGGGTGACAATATTCTGGTGCGACAAGCCAGTGCGGAAGCGCAGGCACGGCTCGAAGCACAGCGGGAATTTACCCAGCTCCTGCATGCCCGCATAGAAGAAGAGCGCGCAGCACTGGCGCTCGAGCTGCACGATGAACTGGGTCAGTCACTGACAGCCATACGCAGCATTGCCAAATCCATGACTCAGCATCCGGATGTGATGGGCGGGCCTGTAGAGAAACATGCGCAGATGCTGTTTGATACAGCCGGCATGACCTCAGATGCCATGCACAGAATGATTCCGCGCCTGCGCCCTATACAGCTGGAAGGTATGGGTCTGGTCGATGCAGTGCGTGATTTACTGACAGATACCCAGCAAAATAATACTGCGATCAAATTTGATCTGACGGTTGGCGATGGCATTCCAGTGCTGGATGATGCGCTGGAATTATCAGCCTATCGTATCGTGCAGGAAGCAGTGACCAATGTCGTAAGGC
Organism: uncultured bacterium; assembly: GCA_903872555.1. Lineage (GTDB taxonomy): Bacteria > Pseudomonadota > Gammaproteobacteria > Burkholderiales > Burkholderiaceae_D > Pernthalerella. The sequence continues at coordinate 909 of CAIQLE010000050.1, read as the reverse complement.
ATGCTGAGGCAACCCGTGCGCATATCAGCATAAGCATGCATGATCAGGCTTTGAAGATCAGCATTATCGATAATGGCAGAGGCGCTTCCACTCTCAAGCGGGATGGTCATTATGGGGTACGTGGCATGCAGGAGAGAGCCGGTTCTCATGGTGGTAGCGTGACGTTTGAGCCAGGCGCTGAAGGTGGTTTGTCAGTCTTAGTTTCACTTCCGCTCATAACGGATCATACAGAATGAAAAAAAATATTAATGTAATGCTGGTCGATGATCATGCGGTAGTACGCTTTGGTTTTCGTATGCTGCTCGATGCGACTGAGGATATTAAAGTCGTTGCCGAAGCCGAATCGGCGGAAGCAGCCTATCAGCTCATTCCCACCACCAAACCTGATGTGATTGTCATGGATATATCTCTGGGTGGCACCATGGGCGTAGAGGCGACGCGCCGTATTCTTGCACGCGACAAAATGGCCAAAGTCTTGGGCCTGTCTTCACATGAAGATCCCAGCTATGTGCGCTACATGCTGAAAGCGGGTGCGCTGGGCTACTTATCCAAACGCAGTGCGCCGGATGAGTTGATGCATGCGATCCGGCAAGTGAGTGAAGGCCGCATGTACATCGACAGTCATTTATCTCAGCGCATGGCGCTGGAAGAATTCAATGGCGAAAAGAGTCCGATTGAAGTTTTGTCTGAAAGAGAATTCGGTGTCTTTATTCAATTGGCCAAAGGCCAGTCTGTCAACCAGATTGCTGACATGCTGAGTATTTCTCCCCGTACCGTTGGTACCCATCTCTATAACGTCAAGCAAAAGCTGGGCGTTGCCAATCAGGCTGAATTAACACTTATTGCTGTACGGCATGGTTTGATAGAACTCTAAGTATTTGCCTGCCGGCGCTCTGCTGGCGTGCTCAT
>CAIQLE010000049.1 GCA_903872555.1 uncultured bacterium | reverse complement strand
CCTCGTCGCCCCGCTGGCGCGCTTTCCACCAGAAAGGCGGTGGCACTGGCAAATTCGCCGCCGGTAGCCATACCCTGCAAGAGACGGGCAAGCACAATCGCAATCGGCGCTGCAGCACCGACAGCGGCCTGGGTTGGCGCAAAGGCAATCATGGCCATGGCAATGGTCATCAGCAGCATGATCAATTGCAGTGCAGATTTGCGACCTTTGCGGTCGGCATACATGCCGATCAGAATACCGCCCACCGGACGCATGAAAAAACCCACGCCAAAGGTGGCCATAGCCAGCAGTAGTGAGGAATATTCACTGTCAGAGGGAAAAAACAGGCGCGAGATGATCACCGTCAGGAAACCATAGACAACGAAGTCATACCATTCCAGTGCATTACCAATCACGGCGGCAAGGATCTGGCGGTTTTTTACAGTCTTGGTTTGCATGGAGACGCTACCTCACTAAGGATATTGGTCAGACTTACTGCGTAGAATTTTCATTTTCCGTTAAACTGCGGGCATAAGCACCATATTACTTACGGAGAATCTTCATGGAGTTACTGATCGCTGGCCTGATTCTTTTTCTGGGCGCGCATTCCCTGCGCATCGTCGCCGATGACTGGCGCACGCAGATGCTCGAAGATCTGGGCGAGAAAAAATGGAAAGGCCTCATCAGCTTAGTTTCCATCGCTGGTTTTGTACTCATGATCGTTGGCTTCGATCATGCCCGCATCGCACCTCTGCAACTTTGGCACCCTCCTGTCTGGTCACGTCATCTCGCAGTGCTGCTGACCCTGATCGCTTTCATACTGCTGGCGGCGACTTATGTGCCACGCAATTTTTTCAAAGAAAAAATCGGTCACCCCATGATAGTCAGCGTCAAGCTGTGGGCCTTCGCCCATTTGCTGGCTAATGGGACGCTGGCTGATCTGCTGCTGTTTGGCAGCTTCCTGATCTGGGCTGTGCTCGACTTCCGCGTCTCGCGCCGGCGCGATCGCATGAACGGCACCTCTTATCCCGAGGGCGCACTCACCAATACCTTGCTCACCGTCGCGGTAGGCGCAGCCGTCTGGGCCGTGTTTCTGCTGTGGCTGCATGCACGTTGGGTGGGCATAGCACCGCTGGGTATGTAAACATCAGGCATATAAGCACAGATCCACTGACGCACTACGGCGCTGGCCTTTCATGCAGCCCACAGCGCTTTCTCAGGAACAGAGTGCCTTGATATCTTCCGGTATGGGCAGTGCGCGTATGCCACCGCCCTCCTTCTGCGCTGCAAAGATACGCACTTCATTGCAGCGCATGATCTCTTCTTCACCACGCATCACGCGATAGGTCTGCACAAAGCTTTTGCCGCGCCACTCACTGATGCTGGTGTGTATCTCCAGCACATCGCCATAGCTGGCGGTTCTGATAAAACTGGCCTGAGTATCCACCAGAGGCGTGCCTATCAGGCCGCGGGTTTTACTGGTTTCTTGCCAGGACGGCACACCACAGCTCACAAAAAAATGACGCGAGGCGGCATCGATCCAGCGAAAAAAATTCGGAAACCAGACGATTTGCGCAGGATCACAATCGCCGAATTCTACGTTGACGCGATAAACAATCGTTTTGAGTTTCGGTGTGGTCATGGGCTTATATCGACTTGAATAGTTTCAT
>CAIQLE010000048.1 GCA_903872555.1 uncultured bacterium | reverse complement strand
GCCTCAGGCGGCATAGGATTGGGGTTTGTACGCCATTGCGTGTCAATGCCTGAGTTAGAGACGCTGATCATGTGCTCGCCTCGCGCAGGCAGTCATCCTGAGTTGCTTCAGATTCAGCAGCACTTACGTGATTTGGGCCGGCGCTGCCTGTTGCTGAACGTAGATATTACCGATGATGCCAGTTTGAATACATTGACTCAGTCGCTGTCAGCAGAAGTACCGCATCTGGATCTGATCATCAATGCTTCAGGACTGTTGCATGAAGAGGGTCTTGCGCCTGAAAAAATGCTGGAGCACGTCAGCTCTGCGGCTTTGCAGCGTCTGTTTGCCGTGAATGCGCATGGCCCCATACTGCTGGCCAAAGCTTTGCTGCCATGGCTGAAACAGCGACGGCCGATCGTATTTGCATCATTGACAGCGCGGGTAGGCTCGATACAAGACAATGGTTTGGGGGGCTGGTATGGCTATCGCAGCAGCAAGGCGGCACAGAATCAGTTGCTCAAAACACTGTCCATAGAACTGCGCCGTCGTAACCCGGAAGCGATCGTACTGGCACTGCATCCGGGCACCACCGATACCGCTTTGTCGCAGCCCTTTCAGTCCAATGTCAGTCAGGAAAAATTGTTCAGTCCTGAATTTTCTTCAGAAAAAATGTTGTCCATCCTAAAGACTGCGAAACCAGCTGACAGCGGTAAATTTTTTGCCTGGGATGGTCAGGAAATCCCCTGGTGATCAGCGCAACAGCGTCAATTGTTCCGCACCGAGATAACACCACTCCCCTTCCGCCAAACCCAGCGATGCGATACTGAGTTCGCCTATGGCCACCCGCTGCAAAGCGGCACAATGATTACCGGCCGCTGCCAGCATGCGCTTGACCTGATGGTATTTGCCCTGCTCAAGAATGATTTCAAGCTGATGCTCAGTCACTTGCCGGCAAAAGGATGCAGCAAGAACCTCGGGTTCATCATGTAACTTCACACCCGCCATCAAATCAGCAATCAAGGCCTGCGTCACAGGCTCGGCGGTGGTGGCCAGATACAGCTTGGGTACATGTCGCTTAGGTGAAGAAATCGCATGATTAAATGCGCCATCATCGGTCAGCAGCAATAAGCCCGTGGTGTCATGATCCAGCCGGCCTATAGCCTGCACATCACGCCAGCCGAATTCTTCAGGCAAGAGCGTCATGACGCCGGGCCGGTGACTGGGTTTGCGTGAGCATTCGATATCGACGGGCTTGTTCAGCGCAATATAGACATGCTCGCGATATAGCCATATTTCTTCGAACAAGGTAAAGCTGAGCCCCTCTGTTTCAAAGCTGGCTCGATGATCTGTGATGACGACACGGTCTATGCTGACTTCACCGTCATCAATCAATTGACGGCACCATTTGCGCGTGCCCACGCCCTGCGATTGCAGGATTCGATCTAAACTGAGTTTTGCCATGGCGGCACTGTAACAGACAGTGCCGCCGGCGCTTGATGTGACTCAGCGCGAGGGCTGCGAGGATCCTTTGAAGCGCTGATCTTCCTTGATCGTGCCCGCACTGCCGCTGTCTGTGCCGGGAGTCGCCACACCATTTCCCGAGCTGCTGCCTCCGGGGTTATCCGACATGCCGGAGGATCCTGAAGTGCCTGTGGTTCCCGGCATACCTGAATTACCCTGAGATCCTGGTGCATGCAGTCCGCTGTTACCAGTAGTCCCGGGAGGCCCATACAGACCAGAACCAGTCGAAGATGCACCGCTGGACTCGGTCGGACCTGCAGTTCCCGAATTGCCTGACGTGCCTGACACGCCGGATGCACCTGAGGAATCTACCGAACCCTGACTACCGCCAGTCGTTGCTCCTGAACTGGAGGACATGCCCTGAGCACCGGTTCCAGAGGTAGGCGCTTCGGGCGCGGTATACATGCCGCCGGATAAGGACTGTGCTTTTTGCTCAACTTCAGATGCGCGTGCGGGGCTATCACTTTCCTTGACTTCGGTCGTCACCGCCATCTGGGCGTGGACCCAGCCAGATGCCAGCAATACAGAAATCATCAGAGGGCTAAGGACATGCTTCATGTAAACCTCCATGCTCGATATGAAACTGGAAGGCGATTCAAGCCTTCCACGCGGGATATCCATTCGGAACTTCCGTGCTCAGAATGGTCTGCGAATCAGACTGAGCTGGTGGCTTGTAGTTTCATCAAGAAGGTGCCAAGAAGGCACATCCGTGAGACGGAATAGATGGGGGAAAATGAAGAGGGAGGCAGGAAGTGCCTGAAAAAGCTCAGTCTTCAGGCGTGGCTGGCGCGATCTCTGTACGTTTTGGAATTTCCAGCAAGGTGACTAATTCGAGCTGTCCTTGAGAACGCGCAAAATCCGCCGCCGTCAGGCCCAGCGCATTTTTCAGGGAAGCATCAGCACCCTCTTCCAGCAACAACAGCACGACTGCTTTATGCCCGGCACGGGCAGCCATCATGAGCGGTGTGGTCTGGTTCGGCGACTCGGCATCAATATAGGCTGCATGATCGAGCAGGCTGCGCACTATCGCCACACTGCCTGATGCCGCAGCGTAGTGCAAAGCGGTCCAGCCGGGCCGATTGATTTCAGCTTCTTTCTCTATCAGTGCAAGTGCTGTGACAGGATCGGACAGATAGGCAGCAATCATCAGTGCCGTATCGCCATTTCTTGAACGTGCATCAAGATGGATGCCGGGTGTGTCTAAAAGCAAACGGAACACCCGGGATGATTTTTCACGAACGGCAAGGATCAATCCGGTATCAAACCGTTCAGGCTCGACGGTATTAGGATCAAAGCCCCGGCTGAGCAAGGCCTTGCAGCGGCTCACATCATCCAGTCGCACAGCCTGAAACCATTCATTGAAGGCATCGGGCTTGGGCATGAGTGGCTTGAGCAAACGCTCTAATTCAGGCAAGAAGGCGGCCGCCAGCAATTGCCTGCGTCCGGGATTCTGTATGTCCTCCATCAAAGCCTGCCGCTTGTCAGTGCGGCACGCCAAACAGCGTACGGAAATTTTGCGAAGTAACTTCAGCCAGTTCAGTCAGGGGAATGCCTTTGAGATCAGCCAGATATTCGGCCACATGTCGTACAAAGCCGGGCTCATTTGTTTTTCCACGCATAGGTACGGGCGCAAGAAACGGTGAATCGGTTTCTATCAGCATGCGTTCCAGAGGAACGACGCGCGCAACTGCCTGTAAATCTTTCGCGCTCTTGAAAGTCACAATGCCCGAGAAAGAAATATAAAAGCCCATAGCTAAGGCCGCTTCGGCCACGGCCAGTGATTCCGTAAAGCAGTGCATGACACCGGCCACGCCTCCTGCTTCCGTTCCGGCCTGCTCTTCGCGCATGATGCGCAAGGTATCTTCCGAGGCTGAACGGGTGTGAATGATCAGAGGTTTGCGACTGGCGCGCGAAGCCTGAATATGGGTGCGGAAACGCTTGCGCTGCCACTCCAGATCACCGCTCAGGCGATAATAATCAAGACCCGTCTCACCGATGGCAATCACACGTGGATGGTTGGCGAGCCTCAGCAACTCATCGACAGAAGGTTCTGGGGTGTCTTCGTAATCAGGATGCACGCCGACTGAGGCATAGATATTGTCATGCGCTTCAGCCAGCGCCAGCACCTGAGGAAATTCAGGCAAAGTCACCGATACGCAG
>CAIQLE010000047.1 GCA_903872555.1 uncultured bacterium | reverse complement strand
GCTGCTGTTCCCGCAAAAAATGACGCCTATGCTGGCCAGCTCGCCCATCCTGACTGAAAATCTTCCACCCTGGATGATGGAAGCGGTCATCAATATCGTTGGCAAACCACCGACGGCTGCACTGGAAGCTGCCAAGTCGGCTGAAGCCGCCAAAGACAATCCTGCACCCGCCGCTACAGTTCCGCCGACTGGCGCCGATTCAACCAAAGAGAAGCTGGATTCCGCTGTGACTCCGCCCCTGACGGGAACGGATGCTGCGCTTAAAAATGACGCAGCACCCGGAATCAAAACAGATACACCCGTAGTTCCCGCGACTGCTGCGGTGACTGCGGTAGCGCCTGTAACGACGGTGCTACCGGTGGCTCCGGCTGCACAGGCAGCACCGGCGACACCGGCAGAAACCGCCAAAGCGCCGCCAAAAGCAGACGAGGCCAAGGCCATTCTGAAGCCTGAAGCCAAACCCGCACTGGTCGAGGCCTTAGCGCCCCGTTCTGAGCGCGGTGTGGATCAGCAAGTCAGGCAGGCGAAGGCTGGCAGTTATTTTGTTCAGCATGTATCACTGGGCAGCATGGCAGAAGCACAGGAATGGCGGGCACAGTTCGCTGCGCTGTCCAAAGCAAAGATTGCAGCAGTCAGCATTCAGGATCAGGGAATCCGATTCGTCGTGATCTCAGGGCCGTTTGCCAGTCGCAAAGAAGCTGAAGCATTTTCCGCTCGTCAGGGCGTGCCGTCGGATCCGTGGCTGCGGCCTGTGAAATCACTGCAGCTAGCGCTGCAACCTGGCAGCCGCTGATGGCCGCTTTTTGTCTGAATAGAGGTAGCTTGTGACTGACGAACGAACGCAAATATTTCGTGGCGATGAAGCCCCTGAAATGGGAGTGGCCGAGTCGGGTGGACCCAAGAAAGCTAAAAAAGCTAAGGGCCCCAGTGACCAGCGCGCACTGAGTGACCAGAAAGACGGCATTTCAGAGCTGCGCAGTACACATGATGCTGAAGGTTTATCGGATCAGCGCAGCAGTCATGATGCCGATGGCCTGACAGATGCGCGCCATGCACATGACGGCGATGGTGCTTCTGACCTGCGCAGCATGCGTGATGCCGATGGTTTATCAGATGCACACCATGCACATGACGGCGATGGTGCTTCTGACCTGCGCAGCATGCGTGATGCCGATGGTTTATCAGATGCACACCATGCACATGATGCCGATGGCCCGTCTGATCAGAGAAACATGCGCGATGCGGATGGCCTGTCTGATGGGCGCCATTTTCAGGATGCGGAAGGTTTATCTGACCAGCGCAATATGAAAGATGCCGAGGGTGATTCTGACCTGCGGCATATGCAGGATGCGGATGGCTTGTCAGATTTACGGCAGCTGCATGATCACAACGCAGATATTCCGCCTGCAGAGTTAAAGATAGGCAATATCACGCTCGACAAGCTCGTGGGTGAAAAGGAAGAAGCATCAGAAGCAGAACATGTAGCCGCTGCTGAAACAGAACCGGATGAGCCCGCAGTGCCGGCCGAGCCTGAGATGAGTTTCAAAGCAGCTGAAGAAGAAGCAGCGCCCTGGGCGATATCGATACATCTTGAAGCACGTATTCAAAATCTCTCGACATTCACAGCCAAAGTGAGTGAGCAACTCGATGGGCTGGAAGCAGCCACAAAGAAATTAGGAAAACGGATAGGACGATGAGCGACGACGTAAAAGACGACAAGGCAAGCGATACAGCCGCTGCGCCCGCTGGCTTCACGCCTGAGCCGCCTCCTGCACAACTGAGTGCAGAAGAAGCTGGCATCCCTGCTTCTGCATCCGCAGACGAGTATCTGCCGGATGGAACCATAGCGGTTCCGCAAGACACCGCCAAGCGCGCATTGGAAGCGGTACAGATTCTGGTCGAGAACAATCGCGCCGCTTCGCAACAGCTGGAAGACTTGATGGGCATCGTACTGGATGCTGCCGAAGTCGCGAACCGTTCAGCCTCAGCCGTGGCCACCACCGGTGGTCATGTCAACAAGGCCGCTGAAAAACTGATCGATGGCGCCAATAAAACAGCGCTGCAGGCAAAAATTATTCTGGGTATTGCCGGCGCTATTCTGGTCGGCGCTGCTGGCACTTTCAGTTTCATGACGGTGCAATTACAAAACAAAGTCACCCAACTGGATGAAATGCTGCTGGCCGTTGGCAAGCGCGCTGTGGATCTGAAACGTCGCATGGAAACCATGGATGATATTCACTCTGCACTGGAAGATCTGAAACTGAATCAGGAAAATACCCAATCAGTACAGGAAGCCATAGAAGACAAGATCGCACGGCTGTCGGAAGCACCCAGAGCACCGGTGAAAAATGAGCCTGCTAAAGCAGCGCCTAAAGCAGCTGCGCCCACAGCGCCTGCAGCTGCAAGTACTGCCGCAGCAGGCACTTCAGAAACTGCTACTGCGACTGCCAAACCAGCTCCCTCAGCTGAAGCCATCGCCGCACGCAAAGCCGAAGCCGCTGCCAAAGCTGAAGCATCGAACAAAGCACTGGTTCAACAGCTGACCGGTCTGGACGCTTTGCTGAAAGATCAGGCCAAGGCGGTCAAGGATTTGTCGAGCCAGTTCAACAACTTGCAAGGCTCGGTGGCGAATGTTGAAGGCATCAAAAAAGATGTAGAGTCACTGGCCAATCAGCAAAAAATCCGCGAGAAAGAAATCGCTCAGGAGCTGGCTGCAGCCAATGCAAGGCGTGAAAAAGAAGTGAAGGACAAGGAACGTGAACTGGCGCGCGAACGTGACCGCTCCAAAGAACGTGATGCAGTACGAGAGCGTGAATTGAATCGTGAACGTGAACTGAACAAAGAACGTCAGGCAGCGCTGGAACGTGATGCAGCCAGAGAGCGTGACAGCAAGAAAAAAGAGGAAGACAAACCGGTCACCTACTCTCGTGAGCAGGCCAAGGCAGCTGCTGCAAGTGCAGCACCTGCGGGCGGCTCGGTTCCTACTTTTTCACGCACTGGCGGCAGCAAGGCAGAGAAGTCCGATAAACCGGAGTGACTTGCTTTAGGAAAGAACGCTGAGACCTGACTCGTTTAAAGCATGCTGCATAAAAAAAACCACCTTAAAGGTGGGTTTTTTTATCCGCCGTAGGCGTCAACAAGCACTTCAATACGCCGGTTTTTGGCACGGCCATCGCGCGTATCATTGGGCGCAACCGGACGGGTATCTGCCATGCCACGCACCACCACGCGTTCACGCGGCACGCTGGCATAGCCGGTCAGATAGTCGGCCACAGAAGAAGCACGCGCGCCTGACAGATCCCAGTTGGAACGATAACGATTGTGTCCTGAGAGCGGAATGTCATCGGTATGACCTTCGACCGTGATGCGGCCACCTGTCTTGGCAATCGACTGGCCGATTTTTTTCAGCATGGGCATGAAGTCGGGTGACAGATCGGCACTGCCGGAATAGAAACTGCCCTGCACCACCAGTCGTATGACGATACGCTCGCCATCTCTTTCAACCTGAGCTTCGCCCTTGTCGATTTCTTTGGCCAGCATTTCACGCAGCTGCTTGAACTGACGTGCCGTATCGCTCAGGCGCTCGCTTTCATCGCCGCCTTCGCGCACTTCGATCTTGGTCTCGACATTCGCCTGCGCTTCGGCAATGCGGCCGTACAGGTCGATCAATTCCTGCGGCAGCAAACCGTTCTGACGTTCCGGCATTTGTATCAGCAGATGCCCGTTCTCGGCACGCAGCTGTATTTTGCTGCCGACCAGATCGGTAGACAGTTCTTTTTGCAATTTGCCGAGATCTTTCGCCAGTTGCTCTGGCAGTGGCAAGGCCTCGGCCGTTGGTCCGGCGGTCAGTTGCGTTTCTGCGGGTGGTGACACCACCGTTGGCAAGGCTTCTTGCTTGCCGAGTGATTTTTGCAGTGAACCGGTGACGTCGTGAAAACGTGTGAGGTTGAGCTCGGAGAAGGAAAGTATCAGTACAAAGTAGGCCAGCAAAAGCGTGACCATGTCAGCGAAGGTGATCACCCACAAAGGCGCACCACGACGTGCGGGATGTTCGTCCTCTTCCGCCGTCACCGTATCAAACAGTGATACCGGAGCGGGAGTGGCTTCTTCTTCGGTCGCGGAGGGATGCGACATAGGCTTCAGAGCTTTTCGCTGGTGTCACCGGCCACTGCCGGCTCAGCATCCGCCGGCATCGGTTCTGGTTCAACCGGCAGATGGCCCAGCAGCAGATCGGGCAGTAAGCGCGGATCGCCGCCTTTGTGCATGAACAGCACACCCGCCATCACCAGCTCATAGTTGCGGCGCACGCGTTTGCTGTGGCTGATGATTTTTTGCACCAGCGGACCCAGGATCACATTCGCCAGCACTGCGCCATACAGTGTGGTCAGCAGGGCCACGGCCATGCCCGGGCCAATGGCGCGCGGATCGCTCATATTGCCCATCATGAGTACCAGACCCAGCAAGGTACCTATCATGCCCATGCCTGGCGCCAGTTCCTGTGCATAGCCAAAGAAATCGCGGGCATGTTCGAAACGGATTTTCATTTCCGTGATTTCACGCAGCATGGAATCTTTGAGCAGCGTGTGCTCTATGCCGTCGACCCACATGCGGGCCGCCTTGGCTATGAAAGGATCGGTGTATTCGCGATCTTCGAGTGCGATCATCCAGCGGTCGTCATAACGTGCAATGCGGCCGACTTCCATCAGTTCATCGATCAGTGGCTGTATCGGCGTCGGCTGGCCCGCCATGGTCTCACGCGCAGTGGTGTAGGCACTTTTGAATTCAGCAATTGAGCTTTTCGCGAGCACGCAAAGGAAGGTGCCGCCAAAGACAATCAGCACTGCAGGCACGTCAAAGAATTGGGGGAAATTCCCGCCTGTGGCAGATGCAATCACCAGCAGCGCGCCGATGACTCCGGTCAGACTCACTATATCCATGATGTCGTTTGAACCCTGATGCTGAAACTAAGTCTTAATTGTCAGGCTCACGCGGAGCGCAACCTGTATTTGTCAATTTTTTCTATCAAAGTGGTGCGCTGCAGATTCAGTAATCTTGCCGTCTTCGAGACATTCCCTTCGGCGCGATCGAGTGCCTGTTCTATATAGGCGCGCTCTATCTGTGCCATACGCTCCTTGAGCGACATGCCTTCGGGCGGCAGCATGGATCCGCCCTGCGCCAGCATGATGATGTCTTCCACTTCATTGTGTTCAGCCACGGGCAGCGGCATTGCTGCGCCAGAGCCCTGAGTAGCTGTCAGAGGCACAGCGGCATCGCCCGTCACCGCAAACATCTGCAGTACATCGGCTGCATGCGGCACCTCAGCTGCCTGCTCGGCACCGCCCGCCTGTTCCTGAATTTTTTGCAGGCCCTTGGGCAGCATGCCTGCAGGGACAGTGCGCAGTGACAAACGCTGTCCGGCAAACAGCGTGGAGAAGCGATGAATCAGATTCGACAGCTCGCGCACATTACCCGGCCATTCATAGGCTCTGAGCGCATCAATGAAATCCGCGGTGAAGGTGATGGCTGCGCTCTTATTCGCAAACTTGTCAGCATAGTGTTTGGCCAGCACCAGGATGTCGTCGCCACGCTCACGCAGCGGCGGCGTGCGCACGGGCAGTACGTTGAGGCGGTAATACAAGTCTTCGCGGAAACGGCCGGCCGTAATTTCTGCTTCCAGATCACGGTGAGTCGCTGCCACGACGCGCACATCGACTTCAATCGCTCGTGAGGAACCGACCGGGTCCACGGTTTTCTCTTGCAGTACCCGCAGCAGCTTGACTTGCATGTCCAGCGAGAGATCGCCGATCTCATCCAGGAACAAGGTGCCGCCATGAGCCAGCTCAAAGCGTCCGACTCGATCCGCCAGCGCGCCCGTGAAGGCACCTTTGCGGTGGCCGAACAACTCACTTTCCATCAATTCTTTGGGTATGGCGGCGCAATTCAAAGGCACAAAATTAGCCTGAGCGCGCGGCGACTGATAATGCAAAGCCTGAGCGACGAGCTCCTTGCCCGTACCGGATTCGCCATTCACGAGAACGGTTGCGGTCGAATCCGCGATCGTTTCGATTAGCTTGCGGATCTCGCGCATCGGCGGGCTATTGCCAATGATGGGATTCGGCTGTCGCATGGGCGTGGGTCTGTCCTTGGACGGAGTCGTTGGTGAGGCAAACTATTATTGTCTTGGGCAGACATTAATACAGTTCGCCAATGTTTCCGAATTGGAACATAGGGGTACAAGCCTGTCAACGCACATTAACTAAGGATGGTGAGCAGACAAAATTACATATTTAATAATATTTTACTTTTGCTGCCCTGCGACTTTTAGACTTGCGAATCCGGCCTGACTTACTCTGGCTACAATGGGTCGTACAAATGGGTAGTTCAGATCGCCCGACCTGATCATCTAGCCTGACATGGTATCGTTTGCCCAAACTATTGATGGAGACTTGCAATGAGCACCATTGCTCAACTGCGACGCATACTGAAAGACAGCCATACCATCGCCGTGGTGGGTCTCTCAGCGGACTGGTTCCGCCCTTCTTATTTTGCGGCCAAGTATATGCAAGAGCATGGCTATCGCATCATTCCGGTCAACCCCAAGTACACCGAGATTCTGGGTGAGCGCTGCTACCCTGACCTGAAATCCATACCTGAGCCCGTTGATATCGTCGATGTGTTTCGCAAAAGCGCAGATTGCGCACCGGTCGCCCGCGATGCAGTTGCCATCGGCGCCAAGACGCTCTGGCTACAAATCGGCGTGATCAATGAAGAAGCCAAAGACTATGCAGAAGCGGCTGGCCTGTCGGTTGTGATGGATCGCTGCGTGAAAATTGAATACGCACGGCTGTTTGGCGGGCTGGGATGGTTTGGCGTGAACACGCGCGTTATTTCTTCGCGCCGGCCTGTCTGAGTTTGCACTCAGTCTGCTCAAAGTATTCATCAGCTCAGCATCAGCTCTCAACTCACACTGCATACAGAACACCCACTCTCATCTACTATGTCCAAAGATCACGTCTACGATTTCGAAACACTGTGCCTGCACGCCGGGCAGATGCCAGATGCGGCGACCGGCGCGCGCGCTGTGCCCATCTATCAAACGACATCGTATGTGTTTGACAGTGCCGAGCATGCTGCCAGCCTGTTCAATCTGCAGACCTTTGGTAATGTCTATTCGCGTCTCTCCAATCCTACCGTCGCAGTGCTGGAAGAAAGGGTCGCTGCGCTGGAGGACGGACGCGCCGCAGTCGCTACCAGCAGTGGCATGGCGGCGCAAATGATCGCCATCCTGAATCTCTGCGAAGCCGGTGACGACATCGTTGCAGCGCGCACCCTGTATGGCGGCACCTACACGCAACTGGATGTGAATTTCCGTAAGCTGGGCATCAATACGATTTTTGTTGACAGTGATGATCCCGAAAATTTTGCCCGCGCCATCACACCTAAAACCAAATTACTGTATGCAGAAACCATAGGCAATCCTTCGATGAATGTGCTCGACATAGAAAGAGTCGCAGCCATTGCCCATCAGGCCGATCTGCCGCTGTTCATCGACAATACCTTTGCCAGTCCCTATCTGTGTCGTCCGTTTCAGTGGGGTGCTGCCATCGTCATGCACTCAGCCACCAAGTTCTTGGGTGGCCATGGCACCACCATGGGCGGCGTGATTGT
>CAIQLE010000046.1 GCA_903872555.1 uncultured bacterium | reverse complement strand
CTTTTCTTCCCATTTATTCACGATGAGCTGTATGCGCGGCTCATCCTCTTCCGGTTTGCGCGACATGGTTTTGGCAGTTTCATCCACGGTAAAAACGAAGGCGCAGAGCGAAGGATCATCCTTGCATATCCAGCGGTTGCCGCGCATGGCGTCGGTCGCGCAGGCATAGGTCGCGGCCTGTGCCTGGGCAGTTAGCAGAGTGATGAGAAAAAAACTGAAAAATTGACGAATCATGGGGCAATCCAGAACGGACCTATGGGTGGAGATACGAATGTCTGTGTCAACCTTGCCCAGTATAAACCAAGCGGCCATGCCAGCGCCTGTGGCGCTTAATTCAGAGGTAAATCGACTTCGAAGCGGGTGCCGTTATCAGGGCTGCTATAAAAACGAATGTCGCCGCGATGTGCATTGATCACGGTCTTGGAAAGCCACAGGCCGACGCCCATGCCTTCTGCCTTGCTAGTCTTAAAAAGCTCAAAGACCGAGGGCTGCAGCGCATCTGGGATGCCCGGACCATTGTCACTCACATCGAGTCGTATGCGTCCGGCATGGATATCGGTTTTTACGACGATGCGTTTATCTTGTTGCTGCAAATCTGAGAGTGACTCAAGCGCGTTATTCAGCAAATTCAGTATCACTTGCTGCAACTGGGTTGCATCACCTTGCAGCACCGATCTAGCGTTCAAATGGATGTCGACAGTGATATTGCCCGCTTTAGCGTGAGGCTGAACCAGTGACAGGGTATCGACCACCAGCATATCGAATTCAATCGCTTCATATTCTTTGCCATGGGTCTCGAACATGCCGCGCAGTTTGGTGATGATATTGGCGGCACGCCGATTGTCTTGAATCACGGAATCCAGGAATTTACGCGCACCGAGTACATCGGCCTCAGGTTCTTCCAGCTTGCGTTCCACCAGCTGAGCATTCAGGCGGATCGCACACAGAGGTTGATTTAATTCATGGGCCAGACTGGCCACCAGTGCGCCCATGCCGGCGGTTTTGTTGGACAGTGTCAGCTGACGGATAATTTCTTCACGCTCAGTCAACAGGTTCTGGAGTTCAGATTTGTGTTGGGAGAAAAGGCTGGCGCGCTCTTCAGCCGCTGCCAGATTGCGTTCGGTCTGTAAGTTTTTTTGTTCGCGCAGGTCGAGGAAGATACGCAAGAATCCTATATTAACCAGCGTAATAGCAATGAACTGACCAGCGATCATCACATACTGATCGATACCGGGCTCATAGATGCCGGGCGCACCATAGCCCATGGCCGAGACCACGGTTTTAAAGCCTAATGAACCAGACAAGGTCAGGCCACCCAGCATCAATACACGCGGGCCCAATGTCTGGGATTGAAGGTGAACCAGCCAACCGACTAAAAAATAATCGAAGCAAACAAATGTATAAAAACCGAAGAACATCAGTGCCAGCGGCTGGTCCGGTGTGCCCGCTTCATAAGCTGCGAGGAACCAGAGGAAAAAGATCACACTGGTGGCGCCGTGAAATACGATAGCGGGGCGTATGGGATCCGGCAGGTACATGCGCAGTGCAATCATGCGTCCTATATTGCCAACGACCATTAGCAATTGTCCGAGAAAGATGAAAGTAAATTCGCCTACCACATCGCGCAGTGACAGCAAAACAACCGCCACACCACTCAGCAGTCCTGAGACACACCACAATCGGACCTGATGATTGCGTTGCTCTGACAGCGCAAACCAGATAGCTGCATGTAAGACCAGATAGGCCATGCAGATCATGAAGATCGTTGTCTGTACGTGGAGTTGCATCAAGTGGAAGCCCGCGCATTTGCGGGACAGAATTAATTATTGTTACGGGCTGCGTCGATGGCGCGTATGGCTTCGGTTTCGCTCGCTTCAGGTTCGCTGGCTATCAGCTGGCCATGTAGTGAGGCACCTGGTTCGATATTGATGGATTTGTGGGTGATGTTGCCGCGTACTTCGCAGCCGTCAATCAGCTCTATGCTCTCGCTGGCGACGATATTGCCTATGACTTTGCCGGCGACACTGATGTTTTGTGCCCGTATGTCACCATGCACTTCAGCGGTATGTCCGATGATAATCCAGCGTCCGTGGCCATCCTGCTGTGCGAGGTTGCCTTCTATCCTGCCGTCGATGCGCACGCTTTCTTCCAGATGCATCGTGCCCTCGATGCGCGTTGCGGCGCCGAGAATAGAGCCTATGCTTTGTGGCCCTTTGCGATGAGAGGAAGATTTCATTTATGGAAACAATTATTGCTTTGCGGACATCTAGACTAACAGTCTGACTCTGGTATGGCAACTGCCCTTAGGGGAGGATGCCATGGCCTGAGAGCGGTGCGGTGCGGCGTTTCCCCCACTGCGTGCTAGCATTTGCGTCCAAGAGTGCCCCTGGATTTTTAAGGAAAAACATCCCATGACGCCGATTAAAATTGATTTTGTTTCCGATATCGCCTGCCCCTGGTGTGCTGTCGGCCTGTCTGCGCTTGAGCAGGCGATTGAGCGCGTCAAGGATGAGGTCAGCGTTGAAATACATTTTCAGCCCTTTGAACTCAATCCCAAGATGCCTGAGGAAGGCGAGGATATCGTCGAGCATCTGATGAATAAATACCGCCTGACGCCTGAGCAGGTAGAACAAAATCAGCAGCATATCGCGCAGCGTGGCGCGGACGTCGGTTTTGAATTCAATATGGATGGCCGCAAGCGTACCTATAACACCTTTAATGCGCACCGCCTGCTGCACTGGGCTGGCGAAGAAGCTGATGCGCAGGCTCAGCATCGGCTCAAGCGGCATCTGCTGCAAGCTTATTTCACGGAAGGTAAAAATCCTTCAGATTCATTGGTACTGATTGAAGCTGCCAGACGCTCCGGGCTGGACGCAGAGCGTGCAGCTGAGGTGTTGCAGAAGAATGAATTTGCCGATGTGGTGCGTGAACGCGAACAGCATTTCCTGTCGCAGGGCATACATTCTGTACCTTCGGTGATTTTCAATCAGCAGTTTTTGCTGCAGGGTGGTCAGCCTGTGGATACTTTCGAACGCGCTCTGCGCCAGCTGGCCCAGGAAAGCTGAAACCTGAATCTAAGCGAGTGCAGATCAACTGACTGCTTAATAGCCTGGTCGGTTGAATGATCTGAGACAGTTAATCGTTACTGATTCTGTCTCAGATCGTCTGCGGATGGGATTACTTGCAAGCGCCTTTGCCGCCCCACTGGCCTGTGGTGATATCACCATTCAGCTGTAGTGGCATATACCAGCCGGTCTCACGCGATTGAGCAAATTTTCCGGTGCCGCCTTTGCGGGCAAATTTACCTTCTTTGTCTCTGCGTCCCTGAGTGAAAGCGTAGCTGAGTACATCGCCATCAAGATCTGCCACGGCACACAAGCCATTCGCTTCAACCGAGCCGTCAGGATAGATCAGTGCGCCGCCGGTGCACTGACCAGTCAGCTGATGGTATTTTGATCCTTCTGTGGCATTCATCTGCGTCGACGAGCGGAAATGCATGAAGCGTGTCCGGTTGCCCATATCGACCGTCGTTTCACCTATATCGACACTGGTATATTCGCCGCAAGGGTCGACCGCGTCTTTGGCCATGGCATTACATGCCAGCAGAGTGCCTAGTAAAACGGGCAGCAGATAAATCTTCATGACATAGTCCTTTTTCTTTTAGGGTTATTGATGAGGCGCCCGTCTCAGGTAGCCGCAGCACAGTGTGCCATTTTCTGAAAAATCGCGTACATCATCCTTAAATTCAGAACGGAATCAGCAGCTCACTCGACACATAGCTATACCAATAGTCAGTCGTCGTTGCAGCGGCACCGGCAGCATTCGAATAGCCGGCACGCAGGCGCAGGGAATAATGGGCTTGCTGGCGTTCAGCTGATGCCTCGAGCAGTTGCGTGATGCTCGAAGCATCCTGAGCGATTTTCTGAGTACCTACACCTGCAGTCAGCGCGGTGCGCCAGTTGTTGAATCGTTGCCGCCATCCGACTGCCAGCATGGTTTCCTGATAGCTGGTGGGATTGAAGTAAGCGCCACCGACATTATTTTTGCTGTCATCGTAATAGCGATAGCGCAGCTGAAAGGTAAGTCCTTGGTCAAGCGAAGGCTGATAAATCAGCCGCATGCGTCCATGCCGGCGCTGGTTCTCATCCGAGAAGCTTTGAAAGCCTGCAAGGCCAACCAGCGTGAAGTGAGGATTGAGTATGAAATCGCCGGAGGCACCGACAAAATTAAAATGCGTGCCGTTTTCAAGTCCTGTCTGGGTTTCCACAAAATCGCGATTGGCAAAGACCTCAATTGCATGCCCTGAGCTGAGTGTTTTTCGGTAGCTGGAGTCCAGCGTCAACAGATCATTGCTTGATTGTCTGAATATACCAGTAGATACGCGCCAGCCATCGGCGGTTTTTGCATCGATATGATCGCTGACTATCCGCACTTGCTGTCCTCTGCGACTCCAGCTGTCTTTGGAAAAATCATAGTCGGTATAGATCACGCCGGTTTTTTCATTCAGATGTGAAAAACTCGTCATGAAATCTGCGCTGATACGGCGACTGGAAAAATTTTCCGAGTCCGCAGAATAATAAAATTCACCACCTGCCGCGCGTTCTTCTGCATAGCCATTGAATGCGAACACGAAGGAGGAAGCCCACAGGCAGAGAGGTCGAATCATGAATATGATTTTCATTTGGTTCCCCAGGTTTTGCGCAGATTCAGCAGTTCAGCCACATAGCCCATCAGTGACACAGGTTGCATGATCAGGCTATAAAACAGGGTGTAAATAAAAAATCCGGAAGGATTGAATCTGACCTTCAAACCATTTTCTCGAAACATCTTGCAGCCTATGCGATACATGAAGTAGTTCATGGCCATGGCCATGGGTATCAGCACCAGCGTAATGGGGCCGACGATCCAGAAATAGCCGAACAGGGCCAGCACGACACCGGGCACAAAGACCAGCGTGAAAATCAGGTCGAGGAAGGGGAAGAACAGATTCCAGTAAACGAAGGTCGTGGACAGACTGGGATTGAGCAAAATACCGGGATGTTTTTTAAAGGCTTCAATCATGCCGCGTGACCAGCGTTTACGCTGACTGGCAAATTGTTTGAGCGTGGTGGGCGCATTGGTGAACAGCAGCGCATCTTCGCAATGACCTATGCGATAGCCCTGTTTCAGTATGCTCCAGGACAGCACGATATCTTCACCCACGCAGTCTGGCCAGCCACCAATTTTTTTCAGAGTGGCCGTGTCATAGACTGAGAAAGCGCCCTGAGCGACCATGGTGCCCTGATACAGAGACTGCACGCGCTTGATGGCCGAAATGCCCTGAAAATAATCCCATTCCTGCGCGCGCGTCATCCAGCTGGCACGTGAATTGCGAACCATGACGGCGCCGGCGACGGCACGGGTAGTCTTGGGATCCTGAAAATAGCGTTCGACGATATTCGTGAGCGCATCATGAAACAACCAGGAATCTGCATCAACCGTCGCGACCAGTTTGTAGGAAACACTGTCTAATGCGACATTCAGTGCATTCGCCTTGCCCGCATTTTTTTTCAGATCCAGCAGTTTCAGCCAGGGGTATTTCGGCAGTTCCTGCTGCACCAGAGCGGCCGTACTATCTCTGGATCCATCATTAACGACAATCACTTCGAGCGGACCGGGGTAGTGCTGGCGTGCGATGCTTTCTATGGTGCCGACTATGGTCGCTTCTTCGTTGTAAGCAGCGACCAGTATGGTCAGGCCGGGATATTGATCTAAGCGGGTGTGTGCGGGTCGCTTATCCAGTGCCAGACTGACCAGCAAAAAAGCATTCATGAAACCCGGGATCAGTGCAATCCCGGTGATGATGGTCCAGGCCAGTGCTGGTCCGATATGGATAGTGAGAGAATCAGCCCAGGGCTGGGCCAGCAGCAGGGACATCAGCATCCATGCGCTAGCCAGAGTAATGGCTATGCTGAACTTGAGTCGTATCGACAGATAGACCCGCTTGCGGGGACTATAGCGGTCAGTGCTTTGGCTAGGTAAGCGTACGACTGTGGCCGTTGCGGGGGCCAGGCCATCATCCTGCTCTCTATCTTCGCTGACCTGATACATAGAATTTCTTGTTGGCAAAAGTTCTATGATGCAGGAATTCGCACAATTTTGTTACTTTTGGTAAACCTAATTATCTAAAAGATAAGCATGTGCGCCGCTCTCCCATGGATTGCATTTCTTGCCCGAGCTGCGTAGGCTTCCGGCTCCCTCTCTAATCCCCGAGAAATTCAGGCACTTCATGCGCGCACTGCACTCAGCCGATATTTTTTGTAAGGTCATCGATAATTTCGGAGATGCCGGTGTTTGCTGGCGGCTGGCGCGAGCGCTGTCTGAACTGGGTCTGAAGGTCACGCTCTGGATCGATGATGTGCCCCGACTGCATCACTTGCGGCCACAGATCGATGTGGGGGCCAGTCTCCAGACTCTGGATGGCTTTAGTCTCAGGCGCTGGGAGCTGAAATCAGATGCGGACTCAGAGGTGTCAGTCGCGGACTCAGACACGAACTCAGCCGTGCCAAGTGACACCGTGTATATGCCGGCTGATCTGGTGATCGAGGCCTTTGGCTGTCGTGCGCCTGCGAGTTATCTTCAGGCGATGGTTAGCATGGCTGGCGCCAACTCAGCGCCGGTATGGATCAATCTGGAATATCTCTCGGCCGAGGTTTGGGTAGAAAATTCGCATGGTCTGCCTTCACCCCATCCACAGCTGCCGCTGACGCAGTATTTTTATTTTCCCGGCTTTAGCAAAGCGACGGGCGGGCTGCTGCGGGAAGCGACTCTGGATGCACAGCTGGCCGCCTTTGGTCGCAGTGAACGTGCAGATTTCCTGAGCAAACTAGGTGTCGAATTGACTGAGGGCTGCTTGCTGGTGTCTTTATTCTGCTATCCCCATGCGCCGGTCGATGCGCTGTTGGCTGGCATGTGCTCAGGTCCGCCTGTGCTGTGTCTGGTGCCGCAGGGCGTTGCAACGGGTAGCGCTGCTTTGCCTGATGAAGCTGGCGCTAGTCTGCTCGAAGGCCGCCTGAGATTGCAGCGTATTGCCTTTCTTGAACCGGATGACTATGACCGCCTGCTGTGGAGCTGCGATCTTAATTTTGTGCGCGGCGAAGACAGTGCGGTGCGTGCGCAGTGGGCTGCTCAGCCCTTCCTGTGGCAGCTGTATGCGCAGGAAGAGGGCGCTCATTTCATTAAATTAGAGGCCTTTTTCGGTCGCTACTGTGCGTCTTTAAACGATGAACTTGCTGGCTTGCTAGTGCAAGCGGCGCATGCCTGGAATGGTGATCCTGCCGCTGTTTTGGACTGGCAGGCACTGTGTCATGCACTGCCAGCGCTGAAGCAGCATCACCTGCGCTGGCGTGCTGAATTGGCATCTCAGACTGAGCTGGCTGCCGGTTTACTCGGGTTCGCACGCAAAATCGGTTAAAATGCTGCGGCTTCTTATTTGCTTTACTCCCCGAACTTTTTGGCAATATCACTATGAAAACCGCACAAGAAATCCGCGTCGGTAATGTCGTCATGGTCTCAGGCGAACCGATGGTTGTGATTAAAACTGAATTCTCCAAGTCTGGCCGCAATGCATCTGTGGTCAAGATGAAAATGAAAAACCTGCTGACAGAATCAGGTCAGGAAGGTGTTTACCGCTCGGATGATAAGTTCGATGTGGTCTCGCTGGACCGCAAAGATGCGACGTACTCTTACTTCGCTGATCCTCTGTATGCCTTCATGGATACGGAATACAACCAGTACGAAGTTGAAGCCGAAAACATGGGCGACGCCATTCACTATCTGGAAGATGGCATGGCTTGTGAGGTGGTGTTCTACAACGAGAAAGCAATCTCGGTTGAACTGCCAACCACCGTCGTGCGCGAAGTCACTTACACCGAGCCTGCCGTCAAAGGTGATACTTCAGGCAAAGTGCTGAAGCCTGCGAAGATCTCCACCGGTTTTGAAGTCGCTGTGCCGCTGTTCGTGGCTCAGGGCGACAAGATCGAGATCGATACACGTACCGGTGAATACAAGCGTCGCGTATAAATCATCGCATTCTGTGATGAAAAAAACCGCAGCTCTGCTGCGGTTTTTTTATGCGCGCTGACTATGAATTTTCTGCGGGCTCATCCTGCGTAATCACTGACATCGCTCTGCGTCATGAAGTTTGTGGAGCGAAATTTGCACACAAATCGTAATCGCATCTCACCTGCAGATCCCGGTACCACCGACTGGAATTTCAATTGCGCCAAAGGATATTCCGGTTCTGTATGCACCGGTTTGCCTTCGGGCTCGGGTGAGCGGTAATAGTTATTCCCTGTATAGGCTATTTTGTGCGCATCACAATCGAAATAATTCAGATAGGTAGATGACTGATAGGCTGTCTGGTCAGGGGCATATTGTGGCTTTGACCACGAAGTGCGCAGGTAGGCACGCAGATAATCGTCTTCTCTGACGATGCTGCTCATATCCACATACCAGCTGATGATTTTTTCAGGATCCTCGGTTTCGGAAATCAGTTTCCAGTCTGCGCTGACAGCCGGCAGGGAAAGTGAGGCGAGGGTGAGGCAGGCCAGTATTTTTTTCATGATGGGCTCGGTCTTGGTGCGCAGTCTTGACTACGCTCGTCAAAGATCTTACCGGAAGCCGGGATTCCATGTTGACCCTGGGCTAGTCTTGACTGCACAGCCCTTGATAGCGCTAGTCTGAGCCCAGACGGCGTGACACATCCTGTGCGCAGGCGAGCAAGCGGCGTGCGATCTCACCCTGCCAGCCAGCGTCAAAATTTCCGGCCGGCCCTATCGCCGTAATGCCTAGCTTAATGGCACCGCTGTGCTCGAACACCGGGGCGCAGATGGCATTGATGCCGGGTATGGGCTCACCCTGTACCCGCGCCATGCCCCGTTTGCGTACATCCGCCAGCAGGGTGTTGAGCGCAGCGGCTTTCATGCCCTGTGCGCCAAACCCTGCCGCTACACCATTCCGGTTTTCCTGCTCAATCATGCGCTCGACTTGTTTGGGCGGAAGGAAGGCTGCAAACACGCGGCCCGTGGCGGTTGACTGTATCGACATCACCGTACCGGTGCGCATGTTCACATGGATGGGGTAACTGGATTCGCTGATGTAAATGATGGTCGGTCCCTGATTACCCAGCACGGATAAGCCTATGGTCTGGTCGATATCTGCTGACAGCTGGGTCACCATGGGGATGGCAATGCGCACAGGATCCAGCAACTGCAGGCTGATCAGGCCGAGCTGTAGCGCGAATGGGCCCAGCTCATAACGACCCGTCAGGGGATTTTGTTCTATCAGTCCAAAGCTGCCAAAACTCACCAGATAGGGATGGGCCTTGGCTGAAGGCATGCCGGCTTTTTTGGCCAGATCACCCAGGCTCATGGGCATGCCGGCCTCAACCAGCGCGGTAAGCAAGCGTCCGCCTATCTCTATTGACTGTATGCCGCGCCGGTTTTTTTCCATGGGTGCATCCTGCAAGGGCTGGGAAATTCGGGCTATCTTAACTTAAGGATGCGTTAAATAGAAGCTAACAATTCGTCTATATCTAATCAATTGACGTAAAACGAATTTGCGTCTACGCTAGCTGCTGACAATTCCGAGAGCCGTAAGCAAGCGAATGAGCGCGGCTGCTCCTTACCCGCCAACCGCATTTCGGAGATATTCATGAGCGCCAAGCCTTTTGCTTCGCAGGCCGACCTGCAGGAAAAGAAAACCAGTTTCATCAAGCTGTCTGACAACGCCTATGCCTATACCGCCGAGGGAGATCCGAATTCCGGCGTGATCATTGGCGATGATTCCGTGATGGTGATTGACACGACCGCCACGCCCATCATGGCGCAGGCATTGATCGCTCATATCCGTGAGATTACTGACTTACCTATCAAGTATGTGACCCTGACTCACTATCATGCGGTGCGCGTACTGGGTGCTTCGGCGTATTTTCAGGAAGGTGCGCAGCAAGTGATTGCTTCACGCGGTACCTATGAGCTGATCGTCGAGCGTGGTGAGCAAGATATGAAATCCGAAATCGAGCGTTTTCCACGCTTGTTTTCCGGTGTTGAATCCGTTCCTGGGCTGACCTGGCCCACGCTGGTGTTCGAGCGTGAGCTGACGCTTTTTATGGGCAAGCTGGAAGTGAAGATCATGCATGTAGGCATGGGGCACACCAAGGGTGACACCATCGTCTGGATACCTTCGCAAAAAATTCTGTTTTCAGGTGATCTGGTTGAATACGATGCCGCGGCCTATACCGGTGACGCGCAGCTGGAAGAATGGCCGCAGACACTGGAAGTGCTGCGCTCCATGGGTGCAGACAAGCTGGTGCCGGGACGCGGTCCTGCGCTGATGAATCCCAAAGAAGTCAATGCAGGACTGGACTACACCAAGGATTTCGTCACCACGCTGCTGAGCAGCGCAAAAGAAGCCGTCGCTGCAGGGCATGACCTGAAGGCCGCCATGGCGCATGTGCGTTCCTACATGGACAGTAAATTTGGCCATGTCTTCATTTATGAGCATTGCCTGCCCTTTGATGTGACGCGTGCAGTCGATGAAGCCAAGGGCATCAAGCATCCGCGCATCTGGACTGCGGAGCGTGACAAGGAAATGTGGCAAGCGCTGCAGCACTAAGCGCTGCACAAGCGAACAGCCCAGACTATGCTTCGTCCAGAAAATCACTCGCTATGACAACGGATTACAAGACCCTGAAGTTTGAGTATCAGCGCAGCGCTGATTTCACGCTCACTGAGCCTGCGCATCATCCTGTGGTGATTGTGGGTGCCGGGCCGGTAGGTTTGTCCGCAGCGATAGATCTGGCGCGTCAGGGCATCAGGGTCATTGTTCTGGATGATGATAACTGCCTGTCCACGGGCTCGCGCGCACTCTGCTATGCCAAGCGCACACTGGAGATTCTTGACCGGCTGGGCTGCGGTGACAAAGTCGTTCAGAAGGGCGTGTCCTGGAATGTAGGCAGAGTATTTTTCAAGGACAAGCCTGTCTATCATTTTGATTTGTTGCCAGAAAGTGGGCATCGTCGTCCGGCCTTTGTGAATTTGCAGCAGTACTATCTCGAAGGCTATCTGTATGAATGTGCGCAGCAATATCCGCATCTGGAGATACGCTGGAAAAACAAAGTCACACAGGTTGAAAATACAGACGCGCATGTCGTCATAAGCGCAGAAACACCGGAAGGGCAGTACACCCTGCACGCGGATTATGTGATTGCTGCCGATGGTTCGCGCAGTCCGGTGCGCGGCATGCTGGGCTTGGAAAGTAAGGGGCGCATTTTTCGCGACCGTTTTCTGATTGCGGATGTAAAAATGAAGGCCAGCTTTCCTGCCGAGCGCTGGTTCTGGTTTGATCCGCCGTTTCATCCGAATCAATCAGTCTTGCTGCACCGCGAAGCCGATGATGTATGGCGCATTGATTTTCAATTGGGCTGG
>CAIQLE010000045.1 GCA_903872555.1 uncultured bacterium | reverse complement strand
GTCGGCACCTATCGCGTGCTCGGCGCCAAAGGCATCAGCAAAACCGGCGGCTTTTACTCAGAAAATGAATTTGATCTGAGCCGTCTGGAAAATCTGCGTCCGCGCATACTCGAAGCAGGCCGTGCCTGCATCCATCCGGATTATCGCAGCGGCGGCGTGATCATGATGTTATGGGCGGGATTAGCTGCCTGCATGAAAAAAGAAAATGCGGAGTACCTGATAGGTTGCGCCAGCGTCAGTCTGGCTGATGGCGGCAACACCATTAACAGCCTGTACCGCAAGTTCTCCAGCGAGCATCTGGCACCTTCCGAATATCGTGTTGTTCCTCACCTTCCCTTCCCGCTGAATGATGAGCCTGTACATGGTGATGTCCTTGTACCTCCTCTCATCAAAGGCTACCTGCGCAGTGGCGCATGGATTTGCGGTGAGCCTGCATGGGACCCTGATTTCCACAGCGCTGATCTGTTCATGATGCTGCCTCTGGCGCGTCTGGAAAACCGCTATGCACGTCACTACCTGAAAGAAGCAGAACCCAAAGAAGCGGAGCTGGCATGAATGCTCGCGAACCATTTAAGCAAAGTAAAAAACTATTGAAGCAAGCGATGGGCAAGTCCAAACCTCTGCATTTTCGTACCATCTGGATCTCTGATATTCATCTGGGCACCAGTGGCTGTCAGGCCAAGCGCCTGCTGGAATTTCTGAAGGCCACAGAATCCGACAAACTGTATCTGGTAGGCGACATTGTCGATGGCTGGCAGCTGAAGCGTCGCTGGTACTGGCATCAGACCCACAACGATGTGGTGCAGCTGGTAATGAAAAAAGCCAAAAAAGGTACTAAAGTGATTTTTGTACCGGGCAACCATGATGAGATGGTGCGTCAGTTCATAGGCCTTGATTTCGGCGGCATCAAGATCCGCGATGAGCATGTGCACACGACCGCCAACGGCAAGCGCATGCTGGTGCTGCACGGCGACCGCTTTGACGGTGTGATCGCTTGCGCCAAATGGCTGGCCTATGTCGGCGATTCGCTCTACACCATGATCCTGAAATTCAACCAGTATTTCAATGCCTGGCGCGCACGTGCCGGCCTGCCTTACTGGTCACTCTCACAGTATCTGAAACTGAAAGTAAAAAATGCTGTGAGCTACATCAGCTCTTTCGAAGAAGCGCTGGCTGCAGAAGCAAAAAAACAAGGGCTGGATGGCGTCATCTGTGGCCACATACATAAGCCAGAGATACGCGACATTGATGGCATCAAATATTGCAATGACGGCGACTGGGTAGAAAGTCTGTCGGCGCTGGTGGAAGATGCCACAGGCGAACTGCGTCTGATCGACTGGCATGAAGTCATGCTGCGCTGGGAACAAACCCAGTTCATCAGTGAGGATGAATCATGCGCAATTCCGGCGTAAGCAAGCTTTTGAATCATTGGGACCAAATGGTTTTAGGTAATTTTGAACTGACAAAATTCACAGAGACCGCATCTGTAAAAAAATCCGGCACGCGTCGCCTGTTACTTTTATCCGTCTCTGCCGGCAGCGGCCATGTGCGCGCAGCCGAAGCCATACTTGCTCATGCTCGCGCTGATTTTCCACAGCTTTCAGTGCGTCATCTCGACATGATGCAACTGGTGCCTACACTGTTTAAAAAAATCTACAGCGATCTGTATATGAAGCTGGCCAGTGGTTTACCTGAAGCCTGGGGCTGGTTGTACCGCAAGACGGATCACGAACCTACAGGCAGTCTGGCGGCCCGCTTGCGCAGAACCATACAACAGCTTTGCTCGCGCCGTCTGTTTGATGAGATTGCTGAATTCAAGCCTGACACTATTGTCTGCACCCATTTTCTGCCCGCTGAAATACTGGCTACGGCCGTGGTGGAAGGACGTCTGCACTGTGACGTATGGGTACAAGTTACAGATTTTGATCTGCATCATTTCTGGTTGCATCAGGGCGTCTCTGGCTACTTTGTGGCGAATGAAGAACTGGCCTTTCGTCTACAACAACTCGGCGTGCCTGCTTATCAGATTGTGATCAGCGGCATTCCCGTCATGCCGGGCTTTGTGAATCCGCCTGATCGCAGCAGCGCTGCAGCCCGTCTGAATATCAATCCGCTGAAAACCACGGTGCTGATGATGGGCGGTGGTGGTGGCGTTGGTTTGCAAGTGAGTCTGGTAGAAAACCTCCTGACCCAGCATCCTGATTTACAACTGATCGTCATGGCAGGCAAGAATCAGACTTTGCTGCGGTCGCTGCAATCAGTGTCTGACTTTTATCCCGAGCGCCTACGTGTGATTGGTTTCACGAACGATGTGCATTCGCTGATGGCCTGTGCTGATCTGGCCATTACTAAGCCCGGCGGCCTGAGTACTTCCGAATGTCTGGTCATGGGTTTGCCTATGCTGTTAGTGCATCCTATTCCGGGTCAGGAAGAGCGTAACGCGGCCTTTCTGATGCACGAGGGTGTCGCCATGCGCGCTGATGATCCGGCAACCTTGCAGTTTCGTTTACAGCGTCTGCTGTCCGATCGTGATCTGCTGTCGCGCATGCGTGCTCATGCCTATGCACTGGCCAAACCCAAAGCAGCCCATGAGGTTCTGCAGCGTGTCATATGCTGAGCACCCATAGCGCCATGCTCGCTACTCTGGCCTCGGTCATCGTGCTGGGATTTTTTTTCGCGAAACTAGAAATTGCCATCGAAGGCGATGCCGGCTGGGCCAGCAATTTACCTACCTGGCGTATAGAGCATCACTGGCTGCTCGATCTCTTATGGGGCGGCCGCGAAATGACGGGCTACCATGCCTGGGCCTTTTCTCTGGTGGCCTTGTACTTTCATTTCCCTCTGGTGTTTGCCGCTGACTATTCACTGCATGCAGAACAGCGTGCACTGGCATCCATCATGCTGTTCTGGGTGACGGAAGATTTTCTGTGGTTTGTATTAAATCCAGCCTTTGGCCTGAAACGATTTGCCAAGACACATGCAGGCTGGCACAAACACTGGATATGGGGCGCACCCGTGGAATACTGGATGTTTACACCACTGGGATTGTGGCTGATGT
>CAIQLE010000044.1 GCA_903872555.1 uncultured bacterium | reverse complement strand
CTGATTGCGGATGTAAAAATGAAGGCCAGCTTTCCTGCCGAGCGCTGGTTCTGGTTTGATCCGCCGTTTCATCCGAATCAATCAGTCTTGCTGCACCGCGAAGCCGATGATGTATGGCGCATTGATTTTCAATTGGGCTGGGACGCCGATCCTGAAGAAGAGAAAAAGCCTGAGCGTGTGATTCCTCGCGTGCGCGCCCTGCTGGGTGAAGGTGTGGAATTTGATCTTGAGTGGGTCAGTGTGTATACCTTTGCCTGCATGCGCATGGAAAAATTCCGCCATGGCCGGGTCTTGTTTGCAGGTGATGCAGCGCACGGCGTATCCCCCTTTGGTGCCCGTGGTGCCAATAGCGGCGTGCAGGATGCCGACAATTTATGCTGGAAACTGGCCATGGTCTTGCGTGGTGAAGCGCCAGACAGCTTGCTGGACACCTATGGCGTCGAGCGTGAATACGCTGCGGATGAAAATATTCTCAATTCCACTCGCGCGACTGATTTCATTACGCCCAAAAGTGCGGTGAGCCGACTATTCCGCGATGCGGTGCTGACGCTCTCGAAAAATCATGTGTTTGCGCGACGTCTGGTCAATAGCGGGCGCTTGTCCTTGCCATCGGCTTATCATGCCTCGCCACTGAATACCGCTGATGCAGATTCCTTTTCTGGTTTCATGCGGCCGGGAGCGCCGGCCAGTGATGCGCCTGTCACACTGGAAGGCGGCAGGCAGTCATGGTTTCTGGATCAGTTGAAAGAACAATTTTGTATGCTGTATTTCGCAGATCAATACACTGATCTGACAGAGCAAATACAAACATTACAAATGCATGTAACAAGCTTCGCACACCTAACCATCTTGCAGGTCTTGCCCAAGGGGGCGACCATACCCAGAGGCGCAAAAGCGGTGATCGATAGTGAAGGCCTGCTGGCAGCGCGCTATGACGCACAAGCTGGCACCGGTTATTTACTGCGTCCCGATCAACATGTTTCGGCACGCTGGAAACATGTCGATCTCAGGCAGTTAGAAGCAGCGCTGCTGCGGGCGACTCATCAGGAGAAAAGCGCATGAGCCACTTGAATACGGAGCCTAATTTTCAGAATCCGGATGATTTTTATGAGGCTCTGATCGACACGCACCACGATCTGAGTGATGAGCAGAGCCAGATGCTGAATGCCAGACTGATTTTATTGTTATCAAATCATATCGGTGATATGGACGTTTTACGCGAGGCCATGGCTTTTGCCCGTGCTGATGTGTGATGCTTTAGTGAGTGTCTTAAATTTTTTCGATCAAGCTTCGATAATGAATTTGCGGGAGATGCAATGACTGCGCCGAATACAACAAGACGCTATCAATCCGGATTTGGCAATGAATTCGCGACTGAGGCATTGCCCGGTGTGCTGCCGATAGGCCAGAATTCCCCGCAAAAAGTGGCCCATGGTTTGTACGCAGAACAGATTTCAGGATCGGCCTTCACAGCGCCCCGATCAGAGAACAAGCGATCATGGTTATACCGCATACGTCCTGCGGCGATGCATCAGGCTTTTGTGGAAAAAGCACATGCCACGCTGATGAGCGGTCCGTTTGATGCGGTTGCTCCTTCGCCGAATCAATTGCGCTGGAATCCCTTTCCCTTGCCTGACGTGCCCACGGACTTTATTGATGGTCTGATTACGATCGCAGGTAATGGCAGCCCTGACAGTCAATGTGGTATCGCGATTCACGTCTATGCAGCGAACCGTTCCATGCATGATCGCTTTTTCTATAACGCTGACGGTGAATTGCTGCTAGTGCCGCAGCAAGGCGGCTTGTCGCTGCGCACGGAAATGGGCGTACTGGATATCGCGCCAGGTGATATTGCTGTGATTCCTCGTGGCGTACGCTTTGCGGTTGATCTGACTGAAGACAGTGCCCGTGGTTATGTCTGTGAAAACTATGGTGCCATGTTGCGGCTTCCCGATCTGGGCCCTATCGGTGCGAACGGACTGGCCAATCCACGTGATTTTGAAACGCCGGTGGCGGCGTATGAAGACAGAGAAGGGCGTTTTGAGTTACTGGCGAAATTCGCCGGCAAGCTGTGGTCAGCCGAGATCGGCCACTCGCCGCTGGATGTGGTGGGCTGGCATGGTAACTATGCGCCCTACAAATACAAGCTGGCGCATTTCAATGTCATCAATTCAGTCAGCTTTGATCATGCGGATCCTTCTATCTTCACCGTCCTGACATCGCCTTCCGCAACAGCGGGTACGGCGAATATGGATTTCGTGATTTTCCCGCCGCGCTGGATGGTGGCAGAACATACTTTCCGCCCGCCCTGGTTTCACCGCAATGTGATGAGTGAATACATGGGGCTAGTCTATGGTGAATATGATGCCAAGGCAGAAGGCTTTCTGCCAGGCGGTGGCAGTCTGCATAATTGCATGTCAGGTCACGGGCCAGATGCGACGACGTTTGAAGCGGCCAGCACTGCTGCTTTGTCACCACAAAAACTCGATAAGACCATGGCCTTCATGTTTGAAACGCGCCTGTTGATCCGGCCTACTTTGCTGGCATTAAATTCGCCGCAGTTACAGCAAGACTATCTGCAATGCTGGCATGGTCTGAAAAAACATTTCAAAGGATAAGCAATTCATGCATGCGAATGACCCCAGCCTGATTTCATTTATTCCTGTCTCGGCAGTTTCTGATTTTCCTATACAAAATCTACCTTTCGGTATCTTCAGCACCAGCGAAGATCCTGCGCCGCGTGCCGGTGTCGCCATTGGTGATT
>CAIQLE010000043.1 GCA_903872555.1 uncultured bacterium | reverse complement strand
GGCGCCGATGACGCGTTCAGCCTCGTCGTGACAAAACACGGCAATGGCAAAGGCGCCATGCAGGCGCTTGACGGCTTTTTGTACGGTGCGCAGCAGGTCACCGTCATACATCTCGTTGATGAGATGGGCGATGACTTCGGTATCGGTCTGCGATTCAAAAACATAGCCCAGCTGGCTGAGTTCGCTGCGCATCTCTTCGTAATTTTCGATGATGCCGTTATGAACCACAGCGATGCGTGCTGTGTCATCTTTAGAAGAGAAATGCGGATGGGCGTTATTGGTGGCTGGCGCACCGTGGGTGGCCCAGCGGGTATGGGCAATGCCGGTGTGTCCGGTCAAACCTGTGCTGGCAACCTGCGCCTGCAGTTCAGCGACGCGGTCCACGCTGCGTGAGCGCTGCAGTCCCTGATGATGTACGGCGACGCCGCAGGAATCGTAGCCACGATATTCAAGCCGCTTCAAGCCTTCAAGCAGGACGGGGACGATGTCGCGCCGGGCGACGGCTCCAACGATGCCGCACATGAGAGTTCCTAGGTTTTGAGTTTGACGGGTCGTTGCCAACCCGGAATGCTGGTTTGTCTGGCGCGCGATACGGTGAGGCTGTCAGCGGGCGCATCTTTGGTGAGGGTGGTGCCTGCACCTAAGGTAGCGCCACGGCCAACGGTGACGGGTGCTACCAGCTGGGTATCGCTACCTATGAAGGCATCATCTTCGATAATAGTGCGGTGCTTGTTGGCGCCGTCGTAGTTGCAGGTGATGGTGCCGGCGCCGATGTTGACGCGCGAACCGACGGTGGCATCACCGACATAGGCCAGATGATTGGCTTTGCTGTGTGTGCCGAGCTGACTGTTTTTGACTTCGACGAAATTGCCTATATGGACGTCTTCACTCAGGACGGTGCCGGGACGCAGGCGTGCATAAGGGCCTATCTGCGATGCTGCGCCTACGCTGGCCTCTTCGATATGACAGAAGGGCTTGATGACGGCAGCGCTGGCGATCCGCGCATTCTTGATGACGCAGTGCGCACCTATTTTGACGTGATCTTCGATTTCAACGGTGCCTTCGAATATGCAACCGACATCGATTTCCACATCCCGGCCGCAAATTAAAGTGCCACGCACATCAATACGTGCAGGGTCAGCCAGTGTCACGCCCTGCTCAAGCAGAGCCTGGGCGACATTGCGCTGATGTATACGTTCCAGCTCAGCGAGTTGTACTTTGCTGTTGACGCCCAGCGTTTCCCAGACGTGCGCCGGCTGTGCGGCTTCGACGGTCACGCCGTCTTGAACAGCCTGAGCAATGATGTCGGTCAGGTAGTACTCACCCTGAGCATTGTTATTCGACAGTTTGGCCAGCCATGCCTTGAGTTGTCTGGTGGGCGCGATCAGTATGCCGGTATTAACTTCGCGAATGGCGCGCTGGGTGTCACTGGCATCTTTTTGTTCAACGATGCGCACGACTCGGCCTTGCTCGCGCACGATGCGGCCATAGCCGGTGGGATCCTCGAGCTCTACTGTCAGGACAGCCAGTTTGTCTTTGCCAGCCTTGGCGATCAGGGTCTTGAGGGTATCGGACGAGGTCAGGGGCACATCACCGTACAGCACCAGCGTGGGCTGATCTTCTGCCAGATGCGGCACGGCCTGCATGACCGCATGGCCGGTACCGAGTTGCGGCTCTTGCAGCACGAAGCTCAAATCTTCAGCAGCTAGCTGAGTGGGCACGGCGTCGCCGCCATGACCGTAAACCACGCAGCAATGCGAAGGCCCGAGGCTTCTGGCCGTAGCTATGACATGTGACAGCAGGGGTTTGCCGGCGAGTGGATGCAGAACCTTGGGCAGGTCTGATTGCATGCGCTTTCCCATGCCGGCAGCGAGAATGACAACGTTCATAGGCAGATCTTGTAGAGGTGCAAAATTTTAGCACGCACCCCTGTGCATATTTTCAGAACTTGCAGGGGAAAGGCCGGGTTTTGGCAGCGATCAAGCGCATTCAGTCTTCGTCAGCATCCGGCGTGTGAAATTTGATGACATTCGGCTGGGGCGTGGCGCAGGGTTCTTCATCAAAGGCGATGTCGCCATCAGGGCTGGCGATGCCGGTGGCTTGCAGGCTGGCGAAATCAAACAGACTGCGATCCATCAGGTGTGAAGGGACGACAGTGGACAGTGCGGAATAGATATTTTCTACTCGGCCAGGAAATTTCTTTTCCCATTCGCGCAGCATGCCTTTGATCTGTTTGCGTTGCAGGTTTTCCTGACTGCCGCACAGGTCGCAGGGAATGATGGGGAAATTCTTAATGGCAGCATAGCGTTCAGTATCGGCCTCATGCACATAGGCCAGCGGGCGGATCACGATATGCTTGCCGTCATCCGACTGCAGCTTGGGTGGCATGCCTTTCAGTTTGCTGGCGAAGAACAGATTCAGGAAGAAGGTTTCCATGATGTCGTCGCGATGATGGCCGAGAGCGATTTTGGTCGCGCCCAGTTCATCGGCCACGCGATACAAGATGCCGCGGCGCAGCCTCGAACACAGTGAGCAGGTGGTTTTGCCTTCCGGGATGATGCGTTTGACAATGCTGTAAGTGTCCTGATTTTCTATGTGAAATGGCACATTGATACTGCGTAAATATTCGGGCAAGACTTCAGCCGGGAAGTTGGGCTGTTTCTGATCAAGATTGACAGCAATGATCTCAAAATTGATTGGCGCACGCTGACGCAGCGTCAGCAAAATATCCAACAGCGCATAGCTGTCTTTGCCGCCGGACAGGCACACCATCACCTTGTCGCCGTCCTCGATCATGTTGAAGTCGCCTATGGCCTGACCGACCTGACGACAGAGTCGCTTATGCAGCTTGTTGTTTTCGTAAGCGACTTTTTCCATCTGCTTTGCGCTTGGAATCGGACTGATGCTCATGGTGTTCATGGTGCTCATAGTGTTTCCCTGAAGCGGAAGACTTCGACGCCGACGGCTTCGCAGTCTGTATAGACATCCGGCTTTTGTGTAGACATCTGGACTGCACGTATTTTGGGATGCTTGAGCAGTTCGCTGACGATATCGTCGCACAGGGTTTCTTGCAGCTGTGTATGGCCTTGCGCCAGACGGACATCAATCGTGTGGCGTATGAAGTCATAGTCCACGACTTCATCCAGCTGATCATTTTGTGGCGTTGATTCAGACAGGGGTATGAATAGATCGACATTGAACAACACACGCTGCTCGCCTTGTTTTTCAAAATCATGCACGCCGATATTGCTCATCACTTCGTAGTTGCGAAGGAATAGGCGACGGCAGTCGGACAGGGCGGGATGCAGCAGGGGAGAAGTCATTAAATTTGTCATTCCTAGGGTGAGGCTGTCAGCTTATTTTGCAGCGAACATAATGTCGCGTTGCAGAGGTATCAGGTGTTGGCCGCCATCGACCAACAAGGTAGTACCCGTGATGCCCTGTGCACTGGCTAGGTAGCAGGCAGCATGAGCAATATCTTCGGGTGTGCTGCTTTTGCCGAGGGGTGTGTGGGTGTGAGCCTGCGCAAATCCGGCTTCCGTCTGTTCGCCTGAGACGAGTGTCAAGCCAGGTGCGAGGCCAACTACGCGCACCTTAGGTGCCAGCGCTTGAGCCAGCAAGGTCGTTGCTGTCTGTAGTGCTGCTTTGGACAGTGTGTAAGACAGAAAATCCGGATTTAAATTAAACAGTTTCTGGTCGAGCAGATTGATGACCACGGACTGCTCTCCGTCGGCAGTGGCTGCGTGTAATGCTTGTGCAAGCAGGATGGGCGCGGCCAGATTGGCATGCATGTGCGCATCGAGTTTGCTTAAGCCAAAGCTGTGTGCATCGTCATAGTCAAACAAAGAGGCACTGTTGACGACGCAGGAAATGCTGCCTAAAGCGGCTATCGCCTGTGACAGCAGTGCTCGTGTACTGACTTCATCTGACAAGTCACATGACAGCGCGACAGCGCGTCTTCCCATGGCCAGAATAGTTTCTACAGTTGCCTGCGCTTCGATTGAGGATGTGCGGTAATGCACGGCCACATCCCAGCCATCGCGCGCGAGGCCGAGGGCGATCTCGCGGCCCAGCCGTTTTGCGGCGCCGGTAACGAGGGCAGTCTTTTGGGGGGGCATATTCATGGGTTGATGAGTGCTAATGATTATTCCTCAGTTTCCGAGGTCTTTATTACAATGGGCGCATGCAACTGCAACTGCCCGAACCCTCAATCGACGCGCTCGCTGCGTCCCATGCGCTTGAAAAGCTGATCAGAGAAGAAATCAGCGCACATGATGGATGGATTTCGTTTTCGCGCTACATGGAGCTCGCTTTGTACGCGAAAGATCTCGGCTATTACTCGGGCGGTGCTGCCAAACTGGGCAAAGACGGTGATTTTACAACCGCCCCTGAAATCACGCCTTTATTTGGTGCCACGCTGGCGCGCTTTGCCGCAGAGCTGGCGGGTGGATTTCCCATACGCATACTTGAGTTTGGTGCCGGCACAGGCAAGCTGGCGCGTGACATCGTGGGTGCACTGGAAGCGCAGGGTCTGCAGCTCGCCTCGTATCAGATTGTTGAATTATCAGCGGAGTTGCGCGCACGTCAGCAAGTTTTGCTTGCCGATCACGCCAAAGTCAGCTGGCTGGATGCGCCGCCTGTGGCATTTTCTGGGCTGATTATTGCCAACGAAGTGCTGGATGCGATGCCTGTGCCTTTGCTGGTCAGGCATGAAGGGCGCTGGCACGAGCGTGGGGTAGCGCTTGATGGCCATGCCTTTGTGTTCTCAGATCGCGATTGTGATCAGGCTTTGGCCGTGCAAATCCCCGAGGCTGAATTTTTACCTGATGGATATCTGACTGAAGTTCACCCTCAGCAGTCAGGTTTTATCCGTATGTTGGCCGATATGCTGTGCGCGGGGGAGGGCGGCACAGCCTTGCTGATTGATTATGGATTTCCGGCTCGTGAGTATTATTTGCAGCAGCGCTCGCAGGGCACGCTGATGTGCCATTTTCGGCATCACGCCCATGGCGATCCTTTTTATAGGCTGGGTTTGCAGGACATAACGGCTCACGTGGACTTTACGGCCATGGCGCGCGCCGGACTGGAAGCCGGGCTTAGCCTGCATGCCTATATGAGTCAGGCCGCTTTTCTGCTGGCCGCAGGATTGCCTGATCTGTTAGGTGATGGAGAGTCCACAGACCCCAATTTCTGGCTACCTCAGTCAAATGCAGTTCAAAAGCTCACTTCTCCTGCCGAAATGGGGGAGCTATTTAAAGTCTTGATTCTTGGTTGTGGGCAGAATCTGCCGGAGCGCTACTTGCAGCATGATCGAAGCCATAGACTATAGTGAGCGCATGCTTACGGAAAGATGCAATGTTTCGCTGGTTGATAATTATTTTTCTCGGACTGATTATTTTTTCTTCCATGCTGCCCTGGTTGGAAAAGTTGGGCATAGGCCGCCTGCCGGGTGATGTGCGCTTTACTATTTTTGGTAGGGCGATATTTTTGCCATTTGCATCAACCGTCTTGCTGTCTTTATTTCTGTTTCTTATTGCGCGCTTTATCTGATCATCATGATACGTTGGGTTGCCGCCATTTTCATGTTACTTGCCGTCTTTTACCCGCTTTTGCCGTTTCTTGCGAAAATTGGCGTCGGGCGCGTGCCGGCGGACCTGCGTTTTCGTTTTAAGGGCATTATTTTTTGCCTGCCGTTTGGGTCTTCGCTGATTTGCTCGCTCCTCGCTTTTCTGGCTGCCAAACTTGCCCACCTCGCCTGAAACACCGCACATCCCCTCGCAGCAAGGCATCTTCACGGCATTATTCCAATTGACAAATGCGGCATCAGCCACTATAGTTTGCGGTTCCCTGCGGAGGGGTGGCCGAGTGGTTAATGGCAGCAGACTGTAAATCTGCCCTCTTGCGAGTACGCTGGTTCGAATCCAGCCCCCTCCACCAGGTGCTAAATCTGTGGCGATTTGGCTTGAAGAAGTGGTTACTGTATTAAGTATCAAAAATGAGTTGTGGTAGTGATCGAGGTTGGTCGCCCTAGCGGGTGTAGCTCAATGGTAGAGCTGAAGCCTTCCAAGCTTATGACGAGGGTTCGATTCCCTTCACCCGCTCCAGAGTTTTTGTTGGGCGCCTCCGGCGTGTCGGAGTGCGGTCAGCAGGTAAGCCCTTTTAGCTCAGTGGTAGAGCACTCCCTTGGTAAGGGAGAGGCCACGTGTTCAATCCACGTAAAGGGCACCAGATTTATTTTGTTTTGTCGTTACAGTCGGGCGCGTGCCTGAACATTCTCATCAAATAGTTAGGAGTGCAAGATGGCAAAAGGCAAGTTTGAGCGGACGAAACCGCACGTGAATGTGGGCACGATTGGTCACGTTGACCATGGCAAGACCACGCTGACAGCAGCAATTGCGACGGTGTTGTCGTCGAAGTT
>CAIQLE010000042.1 GCA_903872555.1 uncultured bacterium | reverse complement strand
GTAATCGTGGAGTCAGGCAAATTCAACTGGGGCAATGGCAAATTCCCCACCATGACTGAGCCTTCGCAGGGCTATCACGGCGTGCGCTTTTACGAAACCTTTGGCGACTTTGGTTTCACCATGAAATGTCGCATGGAAGGCATGCGCACTTTTGGCCCTGCACTCTCACCCATGAACGCCTTCCTTTTGTTGCAAGGGGTAGAGACCCTGCATCTGCGTATGGAACGCCATTGTAGTAATACGCAAAAAATTGCTGAGTATTTATCAACGCATCCCAAGGTCTCGTGGGTCAATTATCCGGGCCTGAAAAACAATCGCTATTACGATCTGGCGCAAAAATATCTGCCCAAAGGTGCGGGTGCTGTACTCTCCTTCGGCATCAAAGGAGGCGCTGCTGCAGGCCAAAAATTTATAGAGCATGTAGAATTTTTATCGCATCTGGCTAACATAGGCGATGCAAAAACGCTGGTGATCCATCCTGCATCCACCACGCACCGACAGCTCACCGAAGAGCAGCAAATGGCGGCCGGCGTGCCACCGGATCTGATACGACTGGCTGTCGGCCTCGAATCCGTCGATGATATTTTGTGGGATATTGATCAGGCACTCAGCAAGACCTGATCATGCTGATGACAGTCTGCACGCCGCAATGAAATGAAACGTTTTTGTTCAACCTCTGTACGAAAGAAAGCAAGATGAAGACTCTGTACCCTGCCCTGATCGCCCTGCTGCTCTGCGCAAGCATTGCGCCCGTCTCTATCGCCGGTGCACCGCCTAAAATTGATCCGAATGCACCACCGGTGGATTATTACGTGGAACCCACTGCACCCGAGCAGGGCAGCAAAAAAGTGAAAAAAGAGCAGCCTAAAAAAGAAAAGAAAGCGGCAGAAGCCAAGCAATAAAGCTTCTAGTCTCTGAAAGACCGGTGGACGCTGATACAGCAAGATCAGCGTCCCTGATGCATCTGCGTCCCTAAAGTATCAGCCCCCCCCTTACGCAACTGCTTTTCTTATACGTCAGCTTCCTTACTCTTATCAGCGTCCCTGCATTTATCAGCGACCCTGCACTTATCAGCGTCCCTGCTCTCTTTAGCATTCACGCAGATGCTCCTCCGTATCGGCTGCCCTTGCTGTATCTCGCCCCGACTCGGCCACACCGTAACGGCCACCCCGTGTCCGCCGTCACTTACCCGAATAATAGTTTATTGATTTATATTCTGTTTGAGTCTATAGTGTACTCATTCTAGTAAGCCTTACTCCGCATTCCTATGACCACGACCAGCGATTTCGACCTGAGCAGCATGCGCGCCTCGGCCAACAAGGCCTGCAGCCTGATGCGTGTGATGTCCAACCCTGACCGTCTGCTGCTGCTGTGCCAGCTGGCCCAAGGTGAGCGCCGCGTCGGCGAGCTGGAAGAACTGCTCGACATACAGCAGCCCACGCTGTCCCAGCAATTAGCCGTCCTGCGCGAGGAAGCGCTGGTTGAGACCCGGCGCGATGGCAAACAAATTTACTACCGCATAGCCCATCCATCCGTGCTGGCGGTACTGAACGTTCTTTATCAGCAGTACTGCAAACCTGAGGAGTAAGTTTCGTGACCATAGACTGGAACCATTTCACCCCCGGCATGTCCCTGCTGGGCGGCGTGCTGATTGGCCTGGCCTCAGCGCTCTTTATTCTGACGAATGGCCGCATTGCCGGTATCAGCGGCATTCTGGGCGGGCTGTTACGTCCGCACCGCGGTGACATCGTCTGGCGTCTGGCTTTTTTGCTGGGTCTGATCCTGGCACCGGCTCTGGTGTATGCCTTCATGCCCTTGGTTGAACCCACCATTGATGCCGGCACGGGCACACTGATCGCAGCCGGCTTACTGGTAGGCGTAGGCACGCGCTATGGCGGCGGCTGCACCAGCGGTCATGGTGTCTGCGGCCTTTCCCGTCTCTCTCCCCGCTCACTGGTAGCAACACTGGCTTTCATGGCCAGTGGTATGGCCATCGTGTTCGTGATGCGTCACTTACTGGCTTAAGGAACAGATCATGAAACAGCATATTGATACTTTGTCTTCTTTCATCGTTGGACTCATCTTCGGTATAGGCTTAATCTTTGCCGGCATGACTGATCCATCGAAAGTGATTGGCTTTCTCGACATCAGCGGACTGTGGGATCCCTCACTGGCACTGGTGATGGGCGGAGCGATCATGGTGGGTGTCGTCGCTTTTCGACTGGCCAAACAACGCAGCGCCAGCGCCTTGGGCGGCGTGATGATGATGCCCACCCGTAATGAAATCAACCGCCCTCTGGTGATTGGCAGTCTTTTATTTGGCGCGGGCTGGGGTCTGGGTGGTTTTTGTCCCGGACCGGGACTGACCGCGCTGGGCACTGGCAATACCAAGGCAGCAATCTTTGTGCTGGCCATGATCGCTGGCATGGGACTGTTTGAACTGGCTGAACGCTTCTGGCATGCACCACGCCGCGCTGCTGCATCCATTTAGTTTTAGTTGTGCCTCTCACCACCACAGGAGTTCATCATGAATATTAATCTCGGAAGTATTGATCGTTCACTTCGCATTCTCGCAGGCAGCGTGCTAATACTACTGGCGCTGATCAATGTGATCGGACCCTGGGGCTGGATAGGTATCGTGGCCATCGCTACGGGTGTGATACGCATTTGCCCTCTGTATGCTGCACTGGGTCTGCGTACTTCGGCAGCGACTCCTCAAGACCCGGCAGCCTGAGCCATGCACAAAGTTTTCACGCATCCTCAGGAAACCTGGGACACACGCTTTTCTTCCGAAAACTACATCTTCGGTAAGGAGCCGAATGTCTGGCTTGCACGTCATGCAGCCATGCTCAAGCCCGGTGGCCGTGCACTCGCGGTGGCTGATGGTGAGGGTCGCAATAGTGTATGGCTGGCCACACAGGGCCTGCAGGTTGATGCCTTCGATATTTCTCCGGTCGGCATAGAGAAGGCGAAAAAACTCGCCGCTCAAGAGCAGGCAGAGGTGAATTTCAGTGTGAGCGGTGTGCAAGACTGGTCATGGAAACCGGCGCATTACGATGTCATTGCTGCGATCTTTGTGCAGTTTGCCGATCCTGAAATGCGCGCAGCTTTGTTTGCCAATATGATCGCCAGCCTGAAACCCGGTGGTCTGCTGCTACTCCAGGGCTACACGCCCAAACAGCTGGAGTATAAAACCGGCGGGCCACCCCTGCTCTCACACCTGTATACCGAGCCCATGCTGCGTGAAGCCTTTGCCTCACTCAACATAATGGAACTTGACAGCTATGATGAGGTGTTGAATGAAGGCACGCAGCACAGCGGCATGTCTGCACTGATAGGCATGGTCGCTACACTAGCGGGCTAATTTCGCACAGAGTTTGCCAGATCGTTCACATACGCTGAACGATCTGGCAAACTTATTTTCTGATATTGAAATTGAACTTAGCGCTGTGATGAGTCACGAACTCCGGTTCGTAACGCCGCCTACCTGCGGCGCATACTTATTCCAGTCACTCAGCGCCACTCAGGTGCAATCACTCAATATCATGATCAATTCCAGCCAAATCACGCCCATCATTCAATCGCTAAACGAACAAAATAAGCAAAACAATTTACTTATTCCTACGCAGCCTCAAGCGCAGCCTGAACCTCAATCTCAAACTCAAGCTCAAGCTCAAGAGCATCCACAAACTCAGCCCCAGCCACACAACGTCCCTGACATAGCGCAAACATTCAGTCCTGTAATACCCGGCATCTCATTACCCACCCTGCAAAGCAAGGCCTCACCTTCTTATTTACAAACACATAAACTCGATGCGGTGCAATTTGGCAATTACTCTTCAAGCTACCCGGTGCCTACCAAACAAACCAAATCAAGAATGCACAATATACCGCTGACTTTTCAGGATTTTAAAGCAGAAAAAATTGAATGGAGTGATATCAGCAGTGAAGCTTGCAGCGATGAGATCATCGTATCGAGTTCATCGCAAAGTGATGATGCAGGCGAGAAATTTCAAAAAATTACAACAAAATCTGCCGCTATTCTGAATTTGCGAACCGCCCTGTGCAACGCTGATTTACCTGCTGTGAAAACATTGATTGCACAGTACCCATCTTTGCTGAATGCCTTTGATATCGATTCTTTAGAAACTCCACTGCAAGCAGCCACAAAAAATGGCTTACTCAATATCGTTCAATTCCTGCTGTCTCAGCCAGAGATCAAAGTTGATCATTCAGGCAATGATGGAGCCACCGCATTACACGTCGCATGCGAGCAGGGCCAGTTGCTCATCGCTGAAGCGCTGTTAGCTGCAGGAGCCAATGCTGAAAGTCAGGACACAAATAAAGCAACGCCACTCATGCTTGCCTGCGAGAAGAGCAAGATGAATATCGTGGTTGCCATCATCCGGCATATGAATCCTCGCAACATTGATCAGTGTGACGAGCGAGACATGACCGCCCTGCACTGGGTTGCCAGTTCAGGATCAGCAGAGATCGCCACTTTTCTTTTGAAATGCGGTGCCAGTCACAGTAGTCTGGACAAATACCGGATGACGCCACTTTGTCTGGCTGCCGCTCATAACCATCTGAGTGTCGTAAAGATATTATTGCGTCATGGCGCTCCGATTAATTACATCAATAATCTGGGCATGGGTGCGCACCATCTTGCCTGCCAGCGCGGTCATCTTGACATGCTCAAGCTACTGATGGCGCATGGTGCGAAATTTCTGAAAAATGGTCCTGATCCGGTAAAACTTGCCGCGACCAATGGCCAT
>CAIQLE010000041.1 GCA_903872555.1 uncultured bacterium | reverse complement strand
GCTGTCGGTGCTGCAGCGCCGATTGCGATTGTGCTTGCCCGTCTCTTGCAGGGTATGGCTACCGGCGGCGAATTTGCCAGTGCCACCGCCTTTCTGGTGGAAAGCGCGCCAGCGGGGCGACGAGGTTTTTACGGTTCGCTGCAGATGGTAGGTCAGAGTATCGCCGCACTGGCCGGTGCGAGCGCAGGCATGCTGATTACACAGGGACTGTCACCTGAGCAGCTTGATAGCTGGGGCTGGCGTTTGCCTTTTATGTTTGGTTTGCTGATAGGTCCGGTAGGTTTGTGGATACGTCGCCATCTGGACGAGACTGAGGCTTTCATGCAGGCGACAGCTGCTGAGCATGCAGAACCGGACCAGCTCGTAGGATTCAAGGCGCTCTGGCGTGAGCACAAGCGTGATGTGCTGGTGTGCTTTGGATTGGTGTTGTCCAGCACCATCATGTATTACGTGGTCCTGATTTACATGCCCACCTATGCCAAGACCCAACTCAACATACCGCTGAAAGATGCCTTCATGGCGCAAGTCGCCGGGCTCTTGTGCCTGACAGCGGGCACGCCTGTGTTCGGCATGCTTTCCGACCGCATAGGCCGACGTCCTGTGATGCTGCTGGCCAGTGTTTTGTATTTTGTCTTGCCCTATCCCCTGTTTTCATGGCTGCAGGCCGAGCCTGTGCTGCTGCGGCTGGCCATCATGCAAGTCATACTCTGCAGTGCCATCGCCATAGGCTTTGGTGCGATCTCTACCGTACTGGCAGAACAATTTCCGGTACGTATGCGTTCTACCGGACTGGCACTGGCCTATAACTTTGCCGTGATGCTGTTTGGCGGTTTTGCCCAGTTGATCGTGACCTGGCTGATCGGCGTGACGGGCACGCCACTGGCACCGGCTTACTATGTGATGTTTGGCGCTGTGGCGGGTTTTGCTGCGGCCTGGTTTATCGCAGAGCGTTACAAGCAGGAGATTCTGCACTGAGGCCAGGCGAAACGGTGGCGAAGTATCTGCTTGAGTCTGTTTTTGTCTGGTTGGTGACTGGTTAGAAGCTTAAAATTGCGCGACCATTGCGTACCATTAGTTGTACGTAATTAGGAGGCGTTATGGATATCCTGTCGGCCACAGAAGCCAGAGCCAATTTGTTTAAGCTGATCGATGAAACCGCAGCGTCGCACCAGCCGGTTGTTATTACCGGCAAGCGCAATTCTGCGGTGCTGATTTCTCAGGATGACTGGACGGCGATACAAGAAACCCTCTATCTGTTATCGATTCCTGGCATGCGTGAATCTCTGCGTGAAGGCATGAAAACTCCCTTGAGCAAGACCAGCACCACGCTCAAATGGTGAAGTGGACGCTGTACTTTACGCGGCAGGCTCAGAAAG
Organism: uncultured bacterium; assembly: GCA_903872555.1. Classification (GTDB taxonomy): domain Bacteria; phylum Pseudomonadota; class Gammaproteobacteria; order Burkholderiales; family Burkholderiaceae_D; genus Pernthalerella. The sequence continues at coordinate 3,162 of CAIQLE010000041.1, read as the reverse complement.
ATGCAAAAAAACTGAGCGGCGCAGGATTGAGATTGCAGACAGAAGCCTTGCTTGAAATTCTGTCGCATAATCCTTTTCAAAATCCCCCCCGCTATGAAGCTCTGGTGGGCGATCTTGCAGGCGCGTATTCAAGGCGCATCAATATTCAGCACAGGCTGGTGTATCAAGTCATCAAAGAAGAAAAAGCGGTAAAAATACTGCGCATGTGGTCACATTACGAATAAGAAAAATGTTCATTGAATTGACCAGTATTACGTAAATCAATGAAGTACAACGAAAATTAATGAAGCTATATAAAAATTAAAACGAGAGGCCCTATGAGCACAGCACCCAGCGCAACTGAACAGTTTGATGATCAGGCATCGAAACGTCTGGAATCGATTTATCTGACGCCGGATGTGGTCGAGCAGCGTGAGAAGGTTCTTGCCTTGCTGGCACCGCGCGTAGGCGAGCATGCACTGGATATCGGTTGCGGGCCGGGTCTGACGACCGAGTCGCTGGCGCTGGCGGTGGGCGCAGGTGGCCATGTGCTGGGCGTGGATATCGCAGAGCCCATGCTGGCGATTGCAAAGCAACGCTGCGCGTCGTTGCCGCAGGTTAGCTTAGGCATGGCCGATGTCACTGCCTTGCCCTATGAAGATGCCCGCTTTGATTGCGCGCTGGCCTCGCAGGTGTATGAATATGTAGAGCAGATAGACACGGCGCTGAAGGAACTGGCGCGCGTGATCAAACCGGGTGGCCGTGCCGTGCTGGTGGATACTGATTGGGAATCTGCAGTCTGGGCCAGTCATGATGATGTGCGCATGCGCAAGATACTGGAAACCTGGAACGAGCACATACCGCATCCGCAACTGCCGCGCAGCCTGAAGCGCCGTATGGAGCAGGCCGGGTTTATCAAGGTGCGTGTCGAGGTGGTGCCGCTTCTGAATCTGGCCTATGACCCACAGACCTATAGCGTGGGCATGATGGACATGCTGGGTAGCTTTGTGGCGGGTCGTCGTAGCCTGAGTGCTGATGATGTCGCAGCATGGAAAGAAGATGCGCGTGCTATCGGCGCAGAAAATAATTATTTCTTCAGTCTGAATCGTTACGTATTTACAGGCGAGCGCGCAGTATAAAAAATATCCAGCATTGAAAGATGAGTTCCGACATTCAACGATGAGTGTTTGATATAAAAAAACCGGCTGTGCCGGTTTTTTTATTTTGCTTCCAGATGCTCCGTACTGGCTGCGTGAATCAGTAAGAGCTGACGCTGATTCATCCACCAGCCAGCAGCCACCACCAGTAAAGCCCCTATTGTGCCAGGCACGCTCAAGTGAATACCTAATTCAGGCAGTCGCACGACACTCATTTCTATCCATGCAGCGGCATGGGACATCACGACAATATCCGCCATGATCATCGCACCACCCAGATAGCCCAGCAGTGCCGCACCCACGGTCACGACGGCGGGAATGCGATCCATGATTTTCAGCACCAGCGAACTGCCCCAGATAACGATGGGTATGCTGACGATAATGCCGAAGGCGACTAGCACTAATTTGTAATCTGACTGCGCCTGTTCAGCTGCGCTGGCTACAGCGATCACATTGTCAAAGCTCATCACCAGATCTGCCACAAGAATCGTCTTAACCGCCGTCAGCAACTGTTCGCCACCGTGGATGTGCTCCAGATCTTCTTCTTCATCCAGCATCAGTTGCGAACCTATCCACAACAGCAGCAGGCCGCCGATAATCTTCAGGTAGGGCAGGGTCAGCAGTGAGACAGCAAAGGTGATCAGCAGAATGCGCACGATGATCGCGCCCACGGTGCCCCACACGATACCCTTCATGCGCAAATTGTCGGGCAGATGGCGGCAGGCGAGGGCGATGACAATCGCATTGTCACCACCTAACAAGATATCGATCAGGATGATCTGCCCGACGATCATCCAGTTTAAGGATTGGAAAAACTCAATCATGATGCATTCTTAATTCAAATAAGCGTGTGTATCAGGCAGCGCGCTGTTCTTTCTTGGCCTGAGCCTGCTCTTCGCGCACCTGATTGGCAATGGCTTCGACTTGTTCGTCGCTCATGCCGAACTGTTGCTTGAGTTGCTCCAGATGCAGGGCTTCTTCTTCCGTCACGACGCCATCGGCCAGCGCCTCACGGATCTGCAGTTCATAGATGGCTTCGCGGCGTTCGACCTGAGTCGTATAGGCCGTCGCCACCACACCGGTCAGAATAGCAGCCAGAGCAATTGCCAGCACCTGTGTCAGCACCACCAACACGGTGCCGAACATGGTAATCGGATCCACATTGCCCCAACCCGAGATGATGGTCAGGATATACCACTTCATGGTGGCTGGAATGGAGGGGAAGACCTCAGGCTGCACATGGCCTTCAGCGATGTAAATCAGTGAAGAACAGAGCAGGCAGGAAATCAGCAGCAGAAACAATGCCGAGGTGAAGGAATCACGTTCGGTCTTGATCGCTTCCAGCAAGTCGGTCAGAGCGCTGTTGTAGCGGGAGAGCTTGAAAATACGCAGCAGCCGGAAGATACGCAGCACGCGCAAATCCAGACCAGGAAACAACAGCTGGGCATAGAAGGGCATGGTGCCGAAGAAATCGATGAAGCCGTAGAAGCTGAAAATATATTCCTTGCGACCGCGCCATGCGCCGCCGGTTTCACCTGCATATTTTTCGCTGTAAGACCAGACGCGAAGTATGTATTCAGCTGAGAACAGCATCACACTTACCAGATCGAAAATTTCGAAAAATTCTTGGTAAGCGACATGGAGTTAATGGACCGATTCAAGAATGATGGCAAGGACATTGGCCACCACCAGCGTAGCGATAAAAATTTCGCAGATACGGCTGGCGCGTCCATGGATTGAGCCTTCAAGAATTTCAAATATGTGCTTTTTCAGAGAGTTCATGTTCGACTGCAAAATAAATACTAGGCCAGGGACGATGGGGCTGATCCCGGCGATGGTGGAAATATCCAGAAGGATCATTCCGAAAAATTCCGCTACTGAACAGGGCTGAGTAGCGGGGTGAAATTATTTAGTGCAACTGGCAGCGCGCTAAAATTTACGCGTTCTTAGCGGCCATTTCTTTTTTGATTTCTTCAAACATGCTGTCGACGGTATCGTTGCTGAGGCGATACTCGCGCTGCAGCTT
>CAIQLE010000040.1 GCA_903872555.1 uncultured bacterium | reverse complement strand
TGTTTTTTTTCTCCAGCTTCAGCGCATGCTGATAAGCGTCAGAATAGGAATCACCAAACAGCACCACCTCGCCGCCGCGTGAGCGCACCGCATCTATCTTGACGGCTGGTGTGGTGGTCGGCATCACGATCACGGCTTTACAGCCCAGCGTCCTGGCCGACAGCGCCACGCCCTGCGCATGATTGCCGGCCGAGGCGCAGATCACGCCGCGCTTCAGTTGAGCCGGCGTCAGGTGCGCCATCTTGTTATAAGCACCACGCAGCTTGAAGCTGAACACACTCTGCATGTCTTCGCGCTTGAAGTAAATGCGATTGCCTGTGCGTTCAGACAGAGTGTTGGCAAGTTCCAGTGGCGTTTCGATGGCCAGATCGTAAACGCGCGAGGTCAGTATTTTTTTCAGGTAGTCAGTGCTCATAGGGGCTCATTATAATTGAGCCCTCTCTTCTCACGATGCCAGACTGACTCAGTGATTTCACCCCTGTTGACCGCACTTGCGCTGCCCTCGCTTGGATTGCCTGCGGTATTTGTGGTGGCGCTGGTATCGGCCACCCTGATTCCCATGGGTTCCGAACCCGCCGTCTTTGCACTGGTCAAGCTCAATCCCGGCTTATTCTGGCCCGCCATACTGGTGGCCAGCGCCGGCAATACGGCAGGCGGGGCGATCAGCTATGCCATGGGTTATGGCGCCAAAAAAGCGTTTGCCCGTGAACAGCAGACACGCTGGTTCGGCTGGTTGCAGCGTTTCGGTCCCAAGACCCTGCTGCTGTCATGGGTGCCGGTGGTGGGTGACCCTCTGTGTGTGCTGGCCGGCTGGCTAAAAATGCCGTTCTGGCCCAGTCTCTTGTTTATGGCGCTGGGTAAATTTGCACGCTATCTGAGCGTCACCTGGCTGTTGATGGCCGTGCCTGACGGCAGCTGGCACGCTATGCAGCACTGGATACAGCACTGGCTATAGCGCTGGTTCTGAATCCCGCCTGGCAGCAGCTGTGCTAAACCCACAGAGAGTTCAAGGCCAAGCACCGATCTTGTGCATCGCAATACGTTAAAATGCCTTTTTAGATTCAGGCACATTGTTCCCTCTGATGAACGCCCCCGCGCACATACACGCTTTGCTCAACGACGCACCTGAAGGTTCACAGCCTGCACGCCTGCGTGAGATCCCCTACAACTACACCTCCTTTTCTGATCGCGAAATTGTGATCCGCCTGCTGGGTGACTCGGCATGGGATTTATTGTCCGTGCTGCGCTCTGCGCGTCAGACGGGCCGTTCGGCACGCATGTTGTATGAAGTCCTGGGCGATATCTGGGTGGTGCGTCGCAATCCTTATTTGCAGGATGATTTGCTCGACAATCCCACACGTCGCGACGCCTTGATCGAAGCGCTGCACCACCGCCTGGGTGAAGTTGATCGCCGCCGTTTGTCGGCAGAGTCAGAAGACAAGGCCGATCCCGAATCGGTTCAGCGCAGCCAGCAGGTCGGTACGCTGCTGATACTGGCAAAAAAAGCCGTGCAGGATTTTGCTGCTGAATTCAGACAGATGCAGGATTTGCGCAAACGTTCTGTGCGTGTGCTGGGCCGTTATACCGCCAGCGACAATATCAAGTTCGATGGTCTGTCGCGTGTCTCGCATGTCACTGATGCCACTGACTGGCGTGTTGAATACCCCTTTGTAGTTTTGACGCCGGATAGCGAAGATGAGATGGCCGGTCTGGTGAAAGCCTGCATAGAACTCGGCCTGACCATTATTCCTCGCGGAGGCGGCACGGGTTATACCGGCGGCGCAATTCCGCTGACACCTTTATCAGCTGTCATCAATACCGAAAAACTCGAAGCACTCGGCGAAGTCGAAATGCTGACCTTGCCAGGCGTGTCACGCGAATACGCAACGATTTATTCTGGCGCGGGTGTGGTCACCAAGCGCGTTGCCGATGCGGCTGAAAAAGCCGGTTTTGTGTTTGCGGTTGATCCCACATCAGCAGAAGCTTCCTGCATAGGCGGCAATATCGCCATGAATGCCGGAGGTAAAAAAGCCGTGTTGTGGGGAACCGCACTCGACAATCTGGCCAGCTGGCGCATGGTAGATCCGAATGGTGACTGGCTCGATGTCACCCGTCTGGATCACAATCTCGGCAAGATTCATGACGTGGCACTGGCGCGCTTCAAACTTGAATGGACTCATCCTGCCGAGCGCGGTCGCCGCAACACGCCTTTCAAAACTGAAGTGCTGGAAATCGACGGCAAGAAATTCCGCAAGGAAGGTCTGGGCAAAGATGTCACCGACAAATTCCTGTCAGGCCTGCCCGGTGTGCAGAAAGAGGGCTGCGATGGTCTGATCACCTCGGCACGCTGGATCTTGCACAAAATGCCTAAGCACACGCGCACTGTGTGTCTGGAATTTTTCGGACAGGCGCGCGATGCGATTCCTTCTATCGTTGAGATCAAAGATTTTCTGGATGCAGAAACCAGAAAAGGCGGCGCCATACTGGCCGGACTGGAGCATCTGGACGAACGCTATCTGCGCGCCGTCGGCTATGCCACCAAATCGAAACGCGGTGTGCTGCCCAAGATGGCTTTGTTCGGCGATATCGTGGGCGATGATGATGAAGCCGTAGCACGCGCCACCTCGGAAGTCATACGCATAGCTAACAGCCGGGTCGGTGAGGGTTTTGTGGCCGTCAGCCCTGAGGCGCGCAAAAAATTCTGGCTGGATCGTGCGCGCACAGCCGCGATTGCACGCCACACGAATGCCTTCAAGATCAATGAAGATGTGGTGATACCGCTGGACCGCATGGGTGAATATACCGATGGCATAGAGCGTATCAATATCGAGCTTTCCATAAGCAACAAGCTCAAGCTGCTGACAGAACTGTCGGCTTTTTTCGAGCATGGCAATCTGCCTCTGGGCAAGCATGATGATGGCGAGGGCTTTGAAATCCCTTCCGCTGAATTACTGGAAGATCGTGTTTCACAGGCCAGCAGTTTGCTGAAGTCTGTGCATGCACGCTGGTCCTGGTTGCTGACGAATTTTGCAGAGACGCTGGCAAACGCTACCTCCACGCTCACAGAATTGGGCTACGAAAAACGTCTGCCAGAGTTCGAAGCACGCATCGCTGCCCAGCCCGGTGTGACTATTTTCGATCTGCTGCAAGACCGCACGCTGCGCATTTCATGGAAAGCGGAAGTGCGGGCACAGCTGCGTCAGATTTTTGGTGGCGCTGCATTCAAGCCTATCGTTGATGAATCCTCGGCGATTCATAAGCGCGTCTTGCGCGGCCGCGTTTTCGTTGCGCTGCATATGCATGCAGGCGACGGCAATGTGCACACCAATATTCCCGTCAATTCTGACGACTATCAAATGCTGCAGACAGCCCATGCAGCTGTCGCCCGCATCATGTCACTGGCACGTTCGCTGAATGGCGTCATCTCCGGTGAGCATGGCATAGGCATTACCAAGCTTGAATTCCTGACCGAAGCAGAGATCGGTGAATTCCGCGATTACAAACAGCGCATCGATCCCGAAGGCCGCTTCAACAAGGGCAAGTTATTGAATGCCCCTGATCTGCATGCTGATTTGCGCAATGCCTACACGCCATCCTTCGGCTTGATGGGACATGAATCGCTGATCATGCAACAGAGCGATATCGGCGCCATTACCAACAGCGTCAAGGACTGTCTGCGTTGCGGCAAATGCAAACCCGTCTGCGCCACCCATGTGCCGCGCGCGAATCTGCTGTACTCGCCACGCAATAAAATTCTTGCCACCTCATTGCTGGTGGAAGCTTTTCTGTATGAAGAGCAGACCCGTCGTGGTGTCTCGATCCGTCATTGGGAAGAATTCGAAGATGTGGCCGACCATTGCACCGTCTGCCACAAATGCCTGACCCCTTGCCCGGTCGATATTGATTTTGGCGATGTCTCCATGAACATGCGCAACTTGCTGCGCAAGATGGATAAGAAGTCATTCAATCCCGGCACCGCAGCGTCCATGTTCTTCCTGAATGCCACCGATCCGGCCACCATCAATGCCACACGCCAGATCATGATGGGCTGGGGTTATAAGGCTCAGCGGCTGGCGCATGATTTCCTGAAAAAATTCGCCAAGAAACAGACCAAGACACCGCCGTCCACCCACGGCAAGCCGCCGGTGCGCGAGCAAGTCATCCATTTCATCAATAAAAAAATGCCGGGCGATCTGCCCAAGAAAGCAGCGCGTGCCTTGCTCGATATTGAGGATAATAAATTTATCCCCATCATCCGTGATCCCAAGACCACCACCGCCGATACCGAAGCTGTTTTTTATTTCCCCGGCTGTGGATCTGAGCGTTTGTTCTCACAAGTCGGTCTGGCCACCCAGGCCATGCTGTGGCAAGTCGGTGTGCAGACCGTACTGCCACCGGGCTATCTATGCTGCGGCTATCCGCAACGCGGTTCGGGTGATTTTGACAAAGCTGAGAAGATCATCACCGACAATCGTGTGCTGTTCCATCGCATGGCCAATACCCTGAATTACCTCGACATTAAAACCGTCGTCGTGTCCTGCGGCACTTGCTACGATCAGTTGCAAGGCTATGAGTTCGAAAAAATCTTCCCCGGCTGCCGCATCATCGACATCCATGAATTTTTGCTGGAGAAGGGCGTCAAACTCGAGGGCGTGGAAGGAACGCGCTACATGTATCACGACCCTTGCCACAGCCCTATGAAGCTGCAGGATCCGCTGAAGACCGTGAATGGCCTGATCACCACCGTGGATGAGCAAAAAATAGAAAAGAATGATCGTTGCTGCGGTGAGTCTGGCACGCTGGCCATCAGCCGCCCCGATATATCGACACAGATACGCTTCCGCAAAGAAGCCGAGATGGTGAAGGGTGCTGACAAATTGCGCGCCGATGGTTTCAAGGGTGATGTGAAAATCCTGACCTCCTGCCCGTCCTGTCTGCAAGGACTGAAGCGGTATGATGATGATTCATCGACTGAAGCCGATTACATCGTGGTTGAAATTGCGCGTCATCTGCTAGGCGAGAACTGGATGCCCGATTATGTGGCGCGCGCCAATAATGGCGGCATAGAACGCGTGCTGGTATAAGCATGAGTATCGTGATCGAAGGCTGCGAACTGTGTGAAACCGCTGGCGGCGAAGTGCTGCATCAGGGGGTACAGTTTCGCGTGGTGCTGGTGGACGATGCCCGTTACCCCGGGTTTTGCCGCGTCATCTGGCGCGACCATATCAGGGAAGTCACCGACCTGATCGAGCTGGACCGCATGCTCATGATGGATGTGCTGTGGCAGGTAGAGCATGTGGTGCGCGAAGTCATGCAGCCGGAAAAAATCAATCTCGCCAGTCTGGGCAATGTCGTGCCGCACCTGCACTGGCATGTCATACCGCGCTATACCGATGATGCGCATTACCCCGCACCCGTGTGGGCCGAAGCGCAACGCCAGCCTACAGAGGAATCACTGCAGATCAGGCGCGAGCGCCTGCCGGCATTGCGCAGCAAAATGCAGCAGCGTCTGGCCAGCTATCTCTAAAAGGATGAACAAGTGAGCACTCCGCATTCCCCCATACCCAGCGCACTGACAGTGCACAGAGCATCGCGCACGCTGGAAATCGCTTTTGATGATCAGGTCTACACACTACCCATAGAATTGCTGCGCGTGCTCTCGCCTTCGGCAGAAGTGCGCGGCCACGGTCCCGGACAGGAAACCCTGCAAACCGGTAAACGCTTTGTTGAAATCAAGGGCATAGAGCCGGTAGGCAATTACGCTGTGCGCCCCGTGTTCTCGGACGAGCATGACAGTGGTCTCTACACCTGGGAATTCTTATACGAGCTGTGCATCAATCAGGCCGCCTTGTGGGAAGAGTATCTGCAAAAACTGGAGGCCGCAGGGTTCACGCGGGAATCAGGCCGTGATGCGCCCATGATCAAGCAAGGTGCCGGCTGCGCATCGCACTAAGGCCCATTGCCTGATCGCTCGCGTTGATGGACGCATACATCTACTCAGCTTGTATAAACTGCATCAGCATAAATAGCTGCCTGTGCATCAGCTCTGCATAGACGCGCGCATTTTCAGGTGTGGCTTTC
>CAIQLE010000039.1 GCA_903872555.1 uncultured bacterium | reverse complement strand
TATTTATACTGGCGCGGATCCCAAACATTACCTTTCAAATATGGTGTGATCGCCAGCATCGCTGGATGCCTGCTTTTTTTAGTGGAGTGTTTTTATTTTCTCAATTCCACCTTAGGCTATTTCATCAGTATCAAACCAAAAATCAGGCAAGCTATCGCATTGCCCTCCGATCCGGCGATGCTGCCACACATTGATGTCTACATTCCTACCTATGATGAAAGCCCCGATCTGGTAGGGCCGACGCTGATTGCAGCGACACAAATGCGCTACCCGCAAGACAAGCTGCATGTCTATCTGCTGGATGATGGTGGCACGCCGCAAAAGCTCAACCATCCCGATCGGGATAAAGCAGCAGCCGCACAGGAACGCTCCGACAAACTCAAGGAAATCGCCAGGCAGTTTGGTGCAACTTACCTGACACGCGCGAAAAATGAACATGCCAAGGCTGGCAATCTCAATAATGCCTTGCAGTACACCAGTGGCGAATTACTGCTTATTCTCGATTGCGATCATGTACCTGCTGAGGACTTCCTTGAGCTGACCGCCGGATTCTTTCTGGCTGATCCCAAATTATTCCTGCTGCAAACCCCGCATAATTTTGTCAATGCCGATCCGGTAGAACGCAACCTCTCCACCTATGAAACCTCCCCAGGTGAGAATGAACTGTTTTACGGTGTCATGCAGCCAGGTATGGACGCATGGGGATCGACCTTCTTCTGTGGCTCGGCCGCGATCCTGCGTCGCAGCGTGATTGATGACATCGGCGGCATTGCCGGCGAGACCATTACCGAAGACGCAGAAACGACGCTGAATGCGCTCGCACTCGGTTACACCACGGCCTACTTCAACAAGCCACTCGTGTCCGGTTTGCAGCCCGAAACATTTTCCGGCTTTCTGGCCCAAAGGGTGCGCTGGAGTCAGGGCATGCTGCAGATTTTTCTTTTGAAAAAACCGTGGGCTCTGCGTGGACTGACTTTAGCTCAGCGCATTCTGTTTACAAATTTCTCCCTGTTCTGGGGCTTCTCCGTTTCGCGCATGCTGTTGCTGTTTGCGCCGCCGCTTTATCTTATTTTTTCTATTAAGCTGCTGGATGCACCTGCCACCGATGTATTGATTTTTGGTGTGCCGAGTTTATTAGGGGCCATGATCATTGCGCAATATTTGTTTGGCCGGGTGCGCTGGCCGTTTGTGTCGCAAATCTATGAAGTGATTCAATCTGTGTATGTAACCCGCGGCATTTTTCAGGTGCTGATGAATCCTCGCAAGCCGACCTTTCAGGTAACGCCTAAAGGTGAGGTGCTGCAAGAGGATTTCATTTCCGAATTTGCCAAGCCTTTTTATATTATTTTGTTTTTTAATATCGCCTCAATCAGTTTCGGTATTTACCGTTTGCTGAATGAACCCTCGAATCATAGCGCCTTGTATCTGGTTGGTTTTTGGGCAGTGTTTGATTTCTTTTTATTGTTGTGCGCGCTGGGCATTACCTTTGAAAAAAGACAGCGTCGCTCTGAACCCCGCTCGCGGCATGACGAGTCAGTGATTTTGCATATCGGATCTGACATCACACTCACTGGCAGCACGCTGGATGCGTCGGCATCGGGCGTAAAGATCACGATTAACTATGCTCTGGCCCATCGCGCCTTCCTCAAACCAGATGTGGCAGTCATGCTGGAATTTCCAGAGCGCGGCATGCGCCTGCCCTGCGCAATACAGTCAGTTTTTTTGGATGATGAGCAGCGTGCCTCGATCGGGATTGCCTATAAATTGCAAAGCATCGATGAAGAAAGAACTGCGATTGCCATCGCCTATGGCTCTAGCGAGCAATTAATTAAAAATAAAAATCAGCATCACAATCACCGCAGCATTCTTGGATCGTTTCTATTTTTGTTCAGGTTAGCCATGCTGCATGGCCTGAAGCATCTGGCATTTCTGGCAGTGGGTAAGCTTCGTGGCTTTTTTTACAGCCAGAAAAAAATTCAGCCGCGCTGATATTTATTTTTTAAACCAAGATTAGCAGGCAGTCGATCACATGAAGACGAATCGTAATCAATACATTGCAATAGCTCCGCTGGCACTACTGCCGCTACTGTCGCTGCTGGCAAGCCAGCCATGCAAGGCAGAAACAAATAATAATCTGGTCATAGCCGGCGTACAGGTGGCATCGAAAAGCACGTATGCCTTTAGCACGGCCATTGTTCCGTTTGGCGACGCCAGACTAGGCCAAGGCTGGTACCAAAAGGCCGGACTCAGCTGGATGAATTACCGCTACGATGGCACCCTCAACGGTAGCACTAGTGAAGTCAGCGCTAGCGCACCGGGGCTAGAGGCGGGCATGGGTCATGTATGGAATAACGAGAGCTCACGACTGGATCTATCCGCTACCCTAGGCTATCGTCATATAGGCATTACGCCATTCATTCCAGCAGGTGACCGTTCCGGCAATGTGTTCACACTCAATCCGCAGATTCAGGCAAGCCGTCAATTGAACTCAAGCATTGATGCCGAGCTGCTGGCCAATTACGCCATAGGCATGGAATCTTCTTTTATCCGAACGCGTCTGGGCTGGAAGCCTGTCACAGGATGGCGTACTGGCCTTGAGGGCATCTGGCAGGACGGTAAAAATTACCATGTGGCTCAACAGGGTCTGTTCCTGATGAAGACGCTGGCTTCAGGCATGACGCTGGAAATAAACGCTGGTCAGGCCAAACCAGAAAACGAATCTGCTTCGGCTTATGTAGGATTAACCGTCGCAAGCACTTTTTAAAAATGGCATTGCCGGCTCCAGGCAGGAATTAACTGCCCTGTTTTGCTGAACCTGAAACGCTGCCCCATCCAGCCCTGTCCAAACATGCTCAAAATCTGGTCGTAGTAGGTCGGGCTCTCGCCTATGAGTTCACCATTCATTTTTTGATTCAAGAGGCGAGCCTGCTGCGCCAGCAACTTGTTTTCATTGAGTGACTGCAGGTAAGGCAGCAGTGCAGCAGAAAAGCCCTGTGGTGCAATACCCTTGGCTGTACCCGTCATCGGATTGACCTTCTCCATCAGGGCGCCATGATTGTTGAGCAAATACCTGCGCATACCTGACAAGCTTCGTATCAGTTGTGGCTTGAAGGTGTCAGCATCATCCAGCATGCCTGCCCACAAATAAATGCGTATTGCATCGTAGCTTCCGACAGCTTCATGCTCAGGATAAGCAGTCCATCCCTGCCCGCGCTGATAGCTGACCCAGTCAGGCGCAAATCCACGTGGAGTAACACTCCGTAGCATTTGCTGGGTCGTCGTCGCCATTGCATCCCAGGGGCCAGACGGATCAGACTGTTTCAATGCGCGCAATAGCTGAATTGGTAGATAGCTTGGATTAAACCGCCACTTGCCATTCACGTCGGCGAATCCTTGCGGTGCAGGCAGAAGCATCGTGCCACCATACGGCAGCAGCACGACTTCTTTCGCTTTGATCAGCTCCAATAGCGTCCTGCCTAAGCGGGTATATTCTGCTTCGCCCCATAAGGAACCCGCCTGCAATAGCGTATAGGCCAGCCACATATCGGCATCAGAGGCTGAGTTATGGTCCAGTATCTCCCACTTGCCGCTGGCCTGCCTGCCCCAGTGCCAAGCAGGCAAATGATGCGCAAAATCGCCTTGCGCAAGATTCGCTTCTATCCATTTCAACACCACCGCGAAACGCTGGCGATCATTGTTGACCAGCGCGAAAAACAAGGTGTAAACCTCGCTTTCAGAGGTCGTGAAATCGCGCTCACCCGTCTGGTCCAGGACACGTCCGTCGTGCTGCAAAAAGCGTTTTTGATATGCCTGCCACAAAGGCCAGGGCGAACCATTCGCCCCATCTTTGCAACTAGCGGAATCTGCCTGTGCATTCACGCCAATGATCAAGGCAAACACGAGACAGAGCAGTTTGTAATGTTTTTCAAACATGACGTTGCCCGTCAAAGGCTATGTGGATGATACAAAGATAAACAACCGACTTTCATCTGAATGCCGCTATTGGAATTTATTGCGGCGATTAGTTTTTTGAGTCGTTCAGTACGGCGAACCTCCCGCATTACCTGTGCGCCGGCTTCTGCCAGAATTTTTGCAAAGCGGCTACCCAACACGCTGTATGCACCTGCGATATATGCACCTATATTAAGAGCAAACTTGCCTTCGAATTTGACTTCTATGGCCACGATGTCTCACTTACTGTTTCTGAATACTTATTTTCCTAACTAAGGAAGCGCTCAAAAATCAAACCCCAAAACGCTTATCAACCACCCGTCTGGCCTTGCCCACCAGCGTGCGTTCCACACCTTTAGGTGGCAGTACGCTGACTTTGCAGGTTACACCTATCAATGCCTTGATCATTTGCTCCATGGCGGTTCCACCACGCAGTCCGTCACCATGCCGCACATCTTCTCTGGTCTCAACCAGTACTTCAATGTGATCCAGATGCATCTCACGCGTCACTACGATCTGATAATGCGGCGCCAGTGCCGGTTGCTGCAGCAGCATTTCTTCTATTTGCGATGGAAAAACATTCACGCCGCGGATAATGAGCATGTCATCCGAGCGGCCTGTGATCTTATCCATGCGGCGCATCGCTCTTGAAGTCGGTGGCAGTAAGCGCGTGAGGTCGCGTGTACGGTAACGGATCACAGGCATTGCTTCCTTGCTCAGTGAAGTAAAGACCAGTTCACCCGGCGCACCATCGGGCAATACCTCGCCCGTCACGGGGTCAATGATCTCAGGATAAAAATGATCTTCCCAGATCACCGGACCGTCCTTGGACTCAATGCATTCATTCGCCACACCCGGCCCCATGACTTCGGACAGGCCATAAATATCAACCGCATCCAGACCGGCACGCTGTTCAATTTCTTCGCGCATGGCACCGGTCCATGGCTCAGCGCCGAAGATGCCTATGCTGAGCGAACTGGCCGCAGGATCCAGCCCCTGACGTTCAAATTCTTCAATGATATTCAGCATGTAGGAAGGCGTGACCATGATGATGTCCGGCTGAAAATCACGGATCAGCTGCACCTGTTTTTCAGTCTGACCACCCGACATCGGTATCACGGTGCAGCCAAGCCGTTCCGCACCATAGTGCGCACCCAGTCCTCCAGTGAACAGGCCATAGCCATAGGCGATGTGCACCATGTCACCGGCGCGCCCACCCGAAGCGCGTATAGAACGCGCCACCAGATCGGCCCAGTTGTCGATATCGGTCTGGGTATAGCCCACGACTGTGGGTTTGCCTGTGGTACCGGAGGATGCATGAATGCGCACGACTTTTTCACGCGGCACGGCAAACATACCGAAAGGATAGTTGGCGCGCAGATCATCTTTGCCGGTAAAGGGAAACTTTGACAGATCAGATAAAGTTTTCAGATCATCCGGATGCACGCCTTTGGCATCAAAGGCTGCCTTATAGTGCGGCACATGCTCATATGCATGACGCAGTGTCCATTGCAGTCTTTGCAGCTGCAAGGCCTGCAGCTCATCGCGGCTGGCCTTTTCTATAGCCTCAAGCTCGAGTGGCCTGTGAGTCGCCTTGGTCATGATATGTCTCCTCGCTGCATTGATTATTCAGGAATCACCGTTCCCTTGAGTTGATGCGATTTGCCTCGCATCAGTGCCACCTTACGTCCGGCAGGATTGCTGACCACCACATCATATACGCCGGTCCTGCCGCTTTTCGATTGCTCCACTGCTTCAGCCAGCAGCAGTTCGCCTTCGTAAGCAGGCGCAAGAAATTCAATGTTGCAGCCGGCAGCGACGGTCTGCACGTTGTAACTGTTACAGGCAAACGCAAACGCCGAATCAGCGAGGGTAAAAATAAAACCGCCATGACAGGTCTGGTGACCATTCAGCATATCGGGCCTGACCTGCATCTGCATACGGGCATAACCGGGACCAATCTCTAGCAGACTGAT
>CAIQLE010000038.1 GCA_903872555.1 uncultured bacterium | reverse complement strand
CGTCATCGCCAAACTTCCGCAATAAATCTTAGGTTTTTCTATTCGCTTGCTATTCAGGCGTTACCTGAAACTTCAACATCTATCTCGTACCAAAAAGAAAAAGGCCGCTTTCGCGGCCTTTTTCATCTACTACTTTCAGCTTACTTGAGCAGAGACAGTACTGACTGTGGCTGCTGGTTCGCCTGTGCCAACATCGCTGTCGCGGCCTGCGAGATGATCTGGGTACGAGCCAGCTCAGTCGTGGTCGATGCGTAGTCAGCATCCAAGATACGGCTCTTCGATTCCTGAGTGTTGGTCGAAATATTCGTCAGGTTATCGGCTGCATAGGTCAGGCGGTTAATCGTCGCACCCATGGAGGCGCGGCTCTTATTGACCACCTGAATCGCTGCATCCAGGGTCTGGGTTGCTTTCTGCGAATCGGTCTGGTTGATGATGCCGGCATCAGCAATCGTCGACCAGCCTTTGGAGGCGTTATAGGTTGTGCTCTGATAACCCAGCGAAGACTGATTCGGCTTCAGGTTGGTCAGCACGCTGAACTCGGTACCAGCGACCAGCGACGTAATCGTGATCGTACCTGTCGCATTGCTTGCGCTGACCAGCTGGCTCAGTCCAGTAGATTCATTAATGGCTGATGCCAGCAAATCACCCAGAGTCGAAGCATCGGCTGAAGTTGATGAGCCCGGTGTGATGGACAACACGGTGTTGTTGATGGTCACGCGCAGAACTTCACCCGAACCCAGGGTCGCACCCGAGTAAGCGGTACCGGCCAGATCTTCATTGGCACGCAATTTAATCGTACCGACCTGAGCTACTGCATCCTGGTCATCAAAATCGCCGAAGGTATGGGTGATGGTCTGGTTAGCATTCGCACCGATCTGGAAGCGCATCTCACCACTAACGTACGTACCGTCTGCAGCACCGGAAACAGTGGTGCTGACATTCGAATTAAAGCTGCCATCCAGCAGGTTCATGCCGTTCCACTGGGTATTCTTCACGACACGATTGATCTCAGATTTCAGGCTCTGGAATTCCGTGTTCATATAAGAACGGTCGTCCGTGGTGTTGGTGTCATTTGAAGACTGAACTGACAGTTCACGCATACGCTGCAGCATATTGGTCACTTCGACCATTGCGCCTTCAGCAGTCTGCACCATCGAGATAGCATCATTCGCATTCCGTACTGCCTGATTCAGGCCACGCACTTGCGAATTCATCTTTTCACTGATGGCCAGGCCAGCAGCATCATCTTTAGCGCTATTGATACGCTTGCCGGTGGACAAAGCTTCCATAGCGTCCGACAGCTTGCGGTTATTGGTAGTCAGTGAATTTTGCGCAATAAGCGATTTCACGTTGGTATTAACGACTGACATGGTTGTTTCTCCCTTTTACTTTGATTACTTACCTAACGAGTGGACGCAATGTTGTCCGTTTTCGCCGCTCAAACTGCCAGCAAAATACTGATTTTTACTACCTGACTACGCATTCTTGCTATACAAAACGCCCTTCAGATCTTCGATCTGATGAGCTACACGTATGACTGCCTCACTGGGAATCTGGCGAACCACTTCCCCTGTGTTTGTGTCCTTGACCGTTACGATGGTCATATTCAGTTTGTTATCCACAGAAAAACCCAGGCCGCGCTTACCGTCTTCCATCATCTTGTTCAGATGGTCGACGGCATCATTGAGCTGCTGCTGCATTTTCTTGGGGTCGAAGTCCACCTTAGGAGCCGCGGGCTCGTGTGCTTTGGGCTGTTCCGGTTGAGCAGCGGTTGCACTCTGCTCCACAGGAGCTGCTCTTGGAGCAGGCTCTTGCCGTGCAGCTGGCATTCCGACTGAGTTCTGTATTGTTGTCATGGCTTCCACCGCCTCCCTTGAACACGCAATGGACAAAAATCCAGTGCAAAGAGCGTTAACCCTGGGCGCAAAAAGCGCATTCCAGGCGTCTTCAGGAAGTAAATCGGTAGGGGGGCGGCAAACTTTAGCCGCTGGCGGCAATTTTTTTCCGCTTTTTGCAGATTTTTTTCACCAGCTTGGTGCGGGCGAAGGTAGGTGCGGCAAACTTCAGTACTTCGATAAAACTTTGAATGCTATTTTGAAAACCTTATTCAAACTATTTCAAAAAAAATTTGAAAAGTTTTTGAAAACGATGAAATGTGGATTCGAATAGGTATTCAGACACGGACAAACAAGCCCGTGTTATTTAATTAGTTACTGCTGCTCGTTCCCGACATGCTGGCAAAGGTCGACTTCAGGCTGGACTTGAGCGAATTGGTCTGGCCGACGAAAGAGTTCATGGCCGTAAACTGCTTGGTGTAACGATCAAGCAGCATCTGCAGGCGCGTCTCCAGTTTGTCCAGATCGGCCTTGTACTTAGTTTCGGTATCGGTGGCCGCTTTGCTCTGGGTCGCAATCAGACCCGTGGTCGAGACCATGTTCGCAAGCTTCTTGGCCGCATCGCCGGCAATACCATTCGGACGCACACTATAGACACTCTGATTATTCAGATTGCCTGTCATCATAGTGACCACATCATCATATTTAGTCGACAGGGCGGTATCCAGCTTGGTCTGATCTAACTGCATCGTGCCGTTCTGGTCTATCGATATGCCAATCTGCCACAACTGCGACATATTGCTTCCGGGCGTAGAAGAGGTACCCGTAAACATATTTCTCAACTGGTCACTGACGGTCCGTACCGTTGAGTCACCTACCAACGTATTGCCATAGGTATCTACAGTCGACTTGGGATCAGTGACAACGCCGAACATGCTGTGCGCATCGTTATAGGCAGTCACCAGCGTTGTCAGTTTATCCTTGAGACTCGAAGTATCCCGAGTCATAGAGACCGTCGCAGTCGTATCAGTGGGAGTATAGAGATCAAAGGTAACACCCTTGATCACATTATCAATCGTGTTCGTGGCACGGGTAATTGAGACGCCATCAATCACGGCACTTGCGTCGCTGGCTGATTGCAGAGGCGAGCTACCGGGTGCGGCTACATTATTCGTATAGGTGGGGTCGACCAGAAAATCAGAGACTGAGCTGCCAGCTGACAATGTAAATGAATTGGCGGCGCCAGACTGACCAGTCAGTAGTATCTTATAAGGGTTAGTGCCCCCAGTATTCACCAATTGCGCGCTAATGCCCCATGTTGCGGAATTCGCATTGATCGCATCCACAACACCCATGGGCGTCGTCGCTGAGGCAGGAATATTCAGCGTCTTCGTCGTACCCCCTGATACAAAACTTAAATCGAAAGCACTACCGCCATTTATTGGGGTGTTGTTGGCGGCAAATCCACTGGTGAGCGAACGCTGAGGCTTAGCAACGGAAAGTACGCTGATCTGATGATCAGCGACCG
>CAIQLE010000037.1 GCA_903872555.1 uncultured bacterium | reverse complement strand
TGATTACGACGCCCCAGGGCATCTCGCCGACCTTGACTTCTCCCAAGGATTTAAGGCCGATGGCATCGATGACAGAGACAGAGTTTGAGCGGCCGTTAGCTACATACAGCTTGCTTCCGTCCGGGGTGATGGCCATATTCCAGGGACGCTTGCCGACGGGGATGGTTGCCAAAACTGCATTGTCGGCGGTGTCGATGGCAGATACCGTGCCGTCTTTGCCATTGGATATGAAGACGCGGCTGCCGTCCGGCGCCATGGTCACGCCATTACAGAAGTTACCGGTTTTGATTTCTGCAATGACTTTGCGCTTGGCCACATCAATGGCATACACCGTACTGGCGATTTCCGAAGCCACATAGGCTACTTTGCCATCCGGGCGGAACGCCATGCCACGCGGGCGCTCGCCCACTTTGATGGATGCAATTTGTTTGCGCCGGACGACATCGATCACATCCACGCTGTCGGCTTCTTCGGCTGAGACGAACATCAGCTTGCTGTCAGGGCTGAATACTGCGTGTTCCGGATTTTTCCCCTTGGTCTTAACGGCAAAAATCTTGCGGCTTTTGGCTGTGTCGATGAAGTTGACCGAATTGCTGATTTCGGAAGCAGCTGCTATCCATTTGCCATCAGGGGATGCCGAAACGCCCTCAGGGGACTCCCCTAGCTCGACTTTTCCGGAAACGCTACGCTGCGCAAGATCAATCTTCACCAACACATTATTCGGCTGGTCACTGACATACAGTGTGCTGCCGTCTGTGGAGGCAGCCATGCCTCTGGGTTTGTCTCCTGCCGGGATTTCTGCCACGACCACATCCGTTTCTGTGTCGATCACTGAGACGGTGCCGGATTTTTCATTGGGTACATAGGCAAACGGTGCGGCCAGCGCTGAAAAGGAAAAAAAGCTGCTTAATATGGCAACGGAGAGGTTCTTCAAGCGTAGTTTCATTCGTGTATTCGACAATCAAAAATAAATACAAATGTTGAAAATTAAAACAGTGGACTGATAAGCATAACCGAAGCTCAGGCTTAATTCAGCTGAACTCAGGCTCGTCAAATCGAAAAACAAAATTCAGGTAGGATAGGCAGGAAATTAAATAAAAGCATGTTTTACAAGCCTGCATACATTGATCGCAGCGCAGTCTTTTTATCTCCCTATTTGAAAGAACGGCATGTCCGAGGCATTTAACGAACATGATTGGCGGCGCTTTTTGCTGAGCATAGGCGAAGACCCTGATCGTCCAGGCTTGCTGGAAACACCAGCGCGCGTCACCAAAGCCTGGAAACACTGGACTTCAGGTTATCAGCAGCAGCCAGCCGAAGTATTAAAGACATTTGAAGATGGCGCTGAAGATTACAACGAGCTCATCGTGGTCAGAAATATTCCTGTCTACAGTCATTGTGAACATCATCTGGCGCCTTTTTTTGGGCGCGCGACCGTGGGCTATGTACCGAACGGGAAAATTGTCGGCTTGTCCAAGTTAACGCGACTGGTGGAATGTTTTTCCAAACGTCTGCAGGTTCAAGAGCGTCTGACGATACAGGTGGCTAATGCGCTGATGGATGCATTGGAGCCCAGAGCCGTAGGTGTGGTGATACGTTGCCGCCACCTGTGTATGGAAAGTCGTGGCATACGTACGACGGGTGAAGAGACCGTAACTTCTGCCATGTTAGGAGAAATGCTTCCGAATCTGGCCATGCGCACGGAATTTCTGGATCTGGCGCGCGAGGAAAGCAGCCGCTTTTAATTCAGTCTGAAAGTAAATGAGCCCACGCATGGGCTCATTTACTTTATAGACAACCTGAAGCTCAGTCTTTTTTCTTGGCTTTCTTCTTGGTCTTTTTCTTTTTAACTGCCAGCATCGTGCCACGGCAGGATGCGCTACCACAGCGACACTCATAAGCCTGCTTCAGTGCCTTGGTCAGTTTGTCGTCGATCACCAGACCATAGTCATAATTCAATTCTTCGCCACGAGTAATGTCGCGCAGGGTTTGTATGAAAACACGGCCCTTCACTTCCTCGGCTTCACAATTTGGCTCGCAGGAATGATTGATCCAGCGGGCATCATTGCCTTCATCGCCACCATCGATCAGCTTGCCATTTTCAAGGCTGAAGAAAAAAGTGTGATGCGGGTTTTCAGGATCCAGGCCGAAACGCTTTTCTGCCTGCTTGTCTGTAATGCGCTTGCCTTCATATTCAATAACACGTGTGCCGGCCGGAATTTTTCTGGCGGCGAACATGCCGTTGCCATGAACAGCGGAATGTCTGACTTTGACATAGTGCGCTGTATCGATATCTGTAAATGCACTGCGGCTTGATTTCATGTGATGAATGAACGGGTCAGGGAGAGATGATGTCTTCAGGTACAAGCGCTTGTGCGCGCCGGTAATATTTGCAGCGCCTGATGATAGCTTGTCAATGAAGCCTGACACAAGTTTGGCATGTGAAGAAACGGCAAAACAAAACACTGATGAGTAAATTATTCACGCAACGCGTAGTTTTTTCCAAGGGATTACAAGGGCAAAGCCCAGCTTCAGGGGCAAACGGAGCTGGCATGTGCTTTGCGGTGGCATTTGGGCTTGTTCCAACCATGCACGCGGTCAGCCGCTTGCCAAGACCCAAGGAGAAATCTTTATGCCCACCCGTCCAATCAAATCGAGAATCGTCTTAGCCACGCTGGGAATGTTAGGGACTGCATGTCTGATGCAGTCATTCGCAGTTCATCCCCAGCAAAAAAGTGACACGCCCTATGCAGCACAGGGCAAGGAAAGTTCATCCGGCACATCCAATCCATTGGGAGTGAACCTGGGTATGGGAGGGTCTAGCAGCAAAGTCAGCAATGCTGATGAAAAAATGATGAAGCAATTAGCCGAATCGAATCTTGCCGAAATCAGCGCAGGCAAGATTGCTCAGGACAAGGCGCAAAGCAGTGAAGTGAAAAGCTTCGCAAAGAAAATGGTTGATGATCACACCAAGGCCATGGATGAGCTCAAACAACTCGCGCAATCGAAAGCAGTGACTTTGCCGACTGAGCCCGACAAGCAACATCAGGCGATGGAGAAAAAGCTCAGCGCACTCTCAGGTGAAAAATTCGACCGGCAATACATGCAGCAGGCAGGCGATAGAGCACACAAAGACACCCACAGACTGCTTGAGCGAGCCAGCAGCAAAGCGGAGGATGCTGACCTGAAAAACTATGCCAGCAAAGTCATGGGAACGGTCGAGGGTCATCAGCAATTGGCCAAGGACGCCAGCATGAACCTGAAAGCCAGCAGTGAAGGCAAGAGTAGTGGCGCCTCGGATGCGGGCAGTAAGTCACAAGAGGACAGTTCGGGCAAGACAGGCCATGGCAGTACGGGCAAAGGCGGTGGACACAAGCGTGGGCACAGTTCGGGCGCCAGCATGCCAGGTAGCACCGGCGGTGCCGGTGCTACTCAGGAGTACGCGCCGGGCGCCTCCGGAGCACAGGGAGGGGCGGGTGCTGCAGAGAGTGGCAATCAGTAAGCAAAGCGTACGGTAATACGCATGCCGGCAAGATTGCGTCACGACAGAATGGTGCATTGGGTAAAATAGTCGCTCCAATCTTTCTGAATCCTGAGCTTGTCGGCATGCTGAGAATCACCGATGTAAATCTTCCGCTGGAACATCCAGAGCCCGCACTGCGTGAAGCCGTGCTGCAGCGCCTGAGTATCAGTGACGCTGAATTACTGGAGATGCACATCTTCCGGCGTGCCTTTGATGCGCGTAAAAAATCGGCGATACAACTGGTTTACACCATCGACGTTCAGTTAGCCGATGAAGCTGCTGTGCTGGCCCGGCAACTGCCTAAGGTCGGCCCGACGCCAGCGATGGACTATCACTTTGTGGCCAGAGCGCCCTTGGGACTGAACAAGCGCCCGGTTGTCATAGGCTTTGGTCCTTGTGGTTTGTTTGCGGCACTGATACTGGCGCAATCAGGCTTTAAGCCCATCATTATTGAGCGTGGCAAAACGGTACGCGAGAGAACCAAAGATACCTTTGGTTTATGGCGCAAACGTGAATTGCATCCTGAATCCAATGTGCAGTTTGGCGAAGGTGGTGCCGGCACTTTTTCAGATGGCAAGCTGTGGACTCAGGTGAGTGACCCCAAGCATTACGGTCGCAAGGTGCTGCAGGAATTTGTAAAGGCCGATGCACCTCCGGAAATTCTGTATGTCAGTAAACCTCATATCGGCACCTTCCGTCTGGTGAAGATGATTGAACAAATGCGGGCCAGCATTGTTGAGCTGGGTGGTGAATTCCGGTTTGAACAAAAAGTCGAAGGTCTCAACATCGTTGATGGGCAGTTACGTGGCGTATTGCTCTCCGGCGGTGAACACATAGAAACGGATCATGCCGTACTTGCTATAGGCCACAGCGCACGTGACACATTTCAGATGCTGCATGAGGCCGGGGTTTATATTGAGGCCAAAGCTTTCTCCGTAGGCTTTAGGATTGAGCATCCGCAGTCCCTGATCGACAAGGCTCGCTTCGGTAAATTTGCCGGCAATCCCATACTGGGCGCTGCTGATTACAAGCTAGTGCATCACGCGCGCAATGGCCGTTCGGTCTATAGTTTTTGTATGTGTCCCGGCGGAACGGTGATCGCCGCTACCTCAGAGCCGGGTCGGGTTGTCACCAATGGGATGAGCCAGTATTCGCGCAATGAACGCAATGCGAATGCTGGCATCGTGGTTGGCATTACGCCGGAAGATTATCCGGGAGGGCCGCTGGCCGGAATAGATTTTCAGCGCGAACTTGAGTCGCGTGCGTTTACACTGGGCGGCAGTGACTATGATGCGCCCGGCCAGCTGGTGGGCGACTTTATAGAGAATCGTCCCTCCCAGAATTTTGGTACGGTGCTGCCTTCTTACAAGCCGGGTGTGAAACTGGGCGACCTGAATCCTTCCTTGCCAGCCTATGCGATCGAAGCTATACGCGAAGCATTGCCTGCCTTTGAAAAACAGATTCCCGGTTTTGCCATGCGCGATGC
>CAIQLE010000036.1 GCA_903872555.1 uncultured bacterium | reverse complement strand
TTCGCGCACTTGCGCCACCGAACCCGGTGCTGAAGTCAGTGCATCCGAAAAGATCGTCTGTATGGAATCGATGACGACGACTTCGGGCTTGTGCTCAGCTAAGGTATTAAGAATTTTTTCCAGCTGAATTTCTGCCTGCAGCTGCAAGGAATCTGCTTCAATCATCAGACGCCGCGCACGCAGCGCCACTTGTGCACCCGATTCCTCGCCACTCACATACAAGGCGCGCTTGATTTTCGACAGATTGGCCAGTGCCTGCAGTAAGAGCGTGGATTTACCGATGCCAGGATCACCACCGATCAGCACCACACCACCGGCCACCAGACCGCCACCGAGCACACGGTCAAACTCATCGATACCTGTACCAAAGCGCGGCACGTCAGTCGCTTCGATTTCAGCGAGCTTCATCACCGGTGCGCCCTGCACCAGTCCCTGTGGCTGAGCGGAAAAACGATTACCCACATTTTCAACCAGTGACTCAACCATGGTGTTCCACTGATTACAGGCAGTACACTGGCCAGCCCACTTGTTGCTGACACCACCGCATTCAGTGCAGGTGTAATTAGTTTTTGCCTTTGCCATATGCCTAGCCACGAACCTCTCGCCGCACACGGGGCGTAATCGCACACATTAATTCATAGCCTATGGTGGCGGCCGCTTCAGCCACCTCATCAATCGGCAAGCCCTCACCCCATAAGACCACGCGGCTGCCGACACCGGCTTCAGGCAGATCAGTCAGATCGACGCTCAGCATATCCATGGACACACGCCCCAGTACACGGGTGCGCTTGCCATTTACCAGGATCGGGGTGCCGGTCGGTGCATGACGCGGATAGCCATCGGCATAGCCACAAGCCACCGTACCGATGCGCATGGCCTGCTCGGCCTGAAAGCTGCTGCCGTAACCCAGATAGTCGCCCTTCTGCAGGCTTTGTACAGAAATCAGCTGGCTCTCTAAGCTCATCGCAGGCTTAAGCCCAAAGGAAGCCGCGCTGCCACCACCAGGCGAAGCGCCGTACAGCATCACTCCCGGTCGTGACCAGTCAGAATGCATATTATGCTGCAACAGCACGGCTGCAGAGTTGCATAAGCTGAGCTCTGCCTTCAGACCTTCAGTACAGGTTTTAAACAAGGCCAGCTGAGTCGAGGGAAGAAGCGGTGCCTGAGGATTTTCTGCATTCGCGAAATGCGTCAGCAGCGCAATGCTTCTGACCACCGGCATCGCTGCCAGTTGTTCATAAATCTCGCGCACACGTCCGGGCGCAAAGCCCAGACGATTCATACCGGTATTGACCTTCAGATGCACATCGATCGCTTTGTCAATTCCATCAGTTCCTTCAGGGCCTGCATGACTGGCGGCGGCCAGCATGGCCAGCTGCTCATCATTGTGTATAACCGGCTGCAACTGGTGCGCCTGCATCTGCGCCAGATCAGCCGCTTCGAACATACCCTCCATCATCATGATGGGCTTGTGCCAGCCTTGAGCACGCAACTCCAGCGCGCGGTCGAGTTCTATCAGGGACAGGCCATCGGCTTCGGCAAATCCACGCAAGGCTGCCATCAGCCCATGACCGTAGGCATCAGCTTTCACGACAGCCCAGATCTTACAATCTGGCATAGCGCTGCGAGCCACGCGCAGGTTGGATTGCATGGCGGCGATGTCAGTGGTGGCAATAAGTGGTCTCGGCATGCCTGCATTTTACCGGAGCTTGCCTGCTGAGGCCTCCTGAGACAGGACGGCTTGCGGAGGTTTCATGGTATAAAGCAAGCCGCCTGTGCATCTTCTACGCTTTCTGCAAAGATCCCCTTCCGTATGAATCGCGGCTTTTACAACATCATGGCAGCGCAGTTCTTTTCGTCGCTTGCCGACAATGCGCTGCTTATCATCTCCATTTCCGTGCTGGTCTCTATACAGTCACCGGCATGGATGACGCCGATGCTTAAGCTGTTCTTTGTGCTGTCCTATGTCATTCTCGCGCCCTTCGTCGGCGCGTTTGCCGATGCCTTCCCCAAGGGACGCGTGATGTTCATCACGAATCTGGTAAAGGTCGTCGGCTGTCTGATGATGTTTTTTAGCGTGCATCCCTTACTGGCCTATGCCGTGGTTGGTTTTGGCGCAGCGGCTTATTCACCCGCCAAATACGGCATCCTGACGGAAATGCTGCCTGCAGAAAATCTGGT
>CAIQLE010000035.1 GCA_903872555.1 uncultured bacterium | reverse complement strand
GTGCCAGTCGCTGTTCTTTGATTCAGCCATCGCGCACCTGAAAAGGCCAGCGCCCTGCCCTCAGATTTTATTTCTCTGCCCATGCATCCTTCCGAGGTTCTGTTCCAGGGTACACATCAGCCGGTTTCATTGCCGGCCTGTGACCACTATGCAGGCTCGGAAAAGCTGATGCGCAAATCCATGGCCCTGCAACAGCAGCTGGGCCCCGTGTTCGACATCACCTTTGATTGTGAAGATGGCGCCGCTGCAGGCAACGAGCATGCACACGCTGCCATGGCAGCCGATCTGATCGCCAGTGATGAGAACCGCTTTGCCCGCATAGGCGCACGCGTGCATGATCCTGCCAGCCCGCATTTCGACAATGATGTAGCCACGCTCTGCAGCCGTGCTGCCAGCCGGCTTGCCTACCTCGTGATACCCAAGGCAGAGAGCCTGCTGCAGCTCAAGACAGCAATCGCCATCGTTCAGCGCCATGCGGCTCAGGCCGGACGCAGCGATCTGCCGGTTCACGTCCTGATAGAAACCCACGGGGCGCTGCATGAGGTGTGGCAGATTGCCGGCCTGCCTGAAGTGGAATGCCTGTCTTTTGGGATTATGGATTTCGTGTCGGCCCACTATGGCAGCATTCCGGCCGCGGCCATGAAAAGCCCGGGCCAGTTCAGCCACCCGCTGGTCAATCGTGCCAAACTGGACATTGCTGCAGCTTGTCATGCTCATGGCATCGTTGCGTCGCATAATGTATGCACCGAGATCCGTGACTTGTCCGTAGTTGCAGATGATGCAACACAGGCCGCAGGCCAGCTGGCCTACACTCGTATGTGGAGCATTCATCCGGACCAGATTGAGCCCATACTCAGTGCGTTCGCGCCGAAGCTGCAAGAGATTGATGAAGCGGCCGCTATTTTGACAGCCGCCAAAGCCTGCAACTGGGGGCCGATACAGTACGAAGGTAAATTGCATGACCGCGCCAGTTATCGCTATTTCTGGACGGTGCTACAAAGAGCAAAACATAGCGGGCAGTCGCTGCCACAAGAGGTGATGGCGCTGACCTAGATAACGACAACACAGAGGAGACACTATGCGACGCCTGATTTTTTCCTTCATTTGCATTGCCTCCCTGTCTGCCGTTCAGGCCAGTGCCGCCAGCGTAGATCTCTTATGCGAACTCGGGCAGAGCATGACTGTGATCGGTGATCATAGTCGTGACAACCGAATTGAGCTGCAATGGAAAGGACGGTCTTACTATTTGCAACGTGTCAGCACGTCAACCGGCGCGCATCGTTTTGAAGACATTCAGAGTGGTCTGATCTGGATAGGTATACCGGCCAAGGCCATGCTGCTGGACAGTCGGCTGGGAATGCCGGTAGCAAACGAATGTAAGGCGGCAACACAGCATCGTGCCGCACGCTGAAGCAGAAAGATCAGCAGCAGGCACCAACAAATTCGGGCTCCTCATTCGTGAGGTGCTCAGTGACTGAAACGATTATTTTGAAGCTTAAAAACAAGGAGAGCCCATGTCGAACAACACGCTAAAAACGCTCAAGGAATTCAAGATTTCTGGCACTAAAAAAGGCAAGTTCCATTCTTTGCCTGCGCTGCAAAAAACGCTGGGCGTGAACATCGATCGCCTGCCTGTCTCCATCCGTGTGGTGCTCGAATCCGTCTTGCGTAATTGCGATGGCAAAAAAGTGACTGAAGCGCATGTGCGCCAGCTCGCTAACTGGAAACCGAATGCTTCACGCACGGATGAAATTCCTTTCGTCGTTGCGCGCGTGGTGCTGCAAGACTTTACCGGCGTGCCTCTGCTGGCCGACCTGGCAGCGATGCGCGGTGTCGCTTCCAAAATGGGTAAGAACCCAAAGAATATTGAGCCGCTGGTGCCTGTTGACTTGGTGGTTGACCACTCGGTGCAGATCGATCACTTCCGTGACAAAAACGCACTCGACCTGAACATGAAACTGGAATTCCAGCGCAACAATGAGCGCTATCAGTTCATGAAATGGGGTATGCAGGCCTTTGATACTTTCGGTGTTGTGCCTCCGGGCTTTGGCATCGTGCACCAGGTGAATCTGGAATATCTGGCACGCGGCGTTCACGCCCGTGATGGCGTTTACTACCCTGACACGCTGGTCGGTACCGACTCGCACACCACCATGATCAACGGCATCGGTGTGGTGGGCTGGGGCGTGGGCGGCATTGAAGCAGAAGCAGGTATGCTGGGCCAGCCCGTGTATTTCCTGACCCCCGATGTGGTGGGTGTCAATCTGACGGGCGTTCTGCGTGAAGGCGTCACCGCCACCGATCTGGTGCTGACCATTACCGAAATGCTGCGCAAAGAAAAAGTCGTCGGCAAGTTCGTTGAGTTCTTTGGTGAAGGCACTTCAACGCTGTCACTCACAGACCGCGCAACGATCGCAAACATGGCACCTGAATACGGCGCCACCATGGGCTTCTTCCCGGTCGACGAAGCAACCATTGATTACTTCCATGGCACGGGCCGCAGCAAGGCTGAGATCGATGCCTTTGCTTCCTATTTCAAGGCACAGAAACTGTTCGGCATTCCTAAGGCTGGCGATATCGATTACAGCAAAGTCGTCTCGCTCGATCTGACTAGCGTCGCCCCTTCACTGGCCGGCCCTAAGCGCCCGCAAGACCGTATCGAAATCGGCCATGTGAAATCAACCTTCCGCGAATTGTTTGCCAAGCCTGTGGCAGACAATGGCTTCAACAAAAAAGCAGATGATCTGGATGCGCACTACACCACCTCCGACAATGTCAGCCTGCAAAATGGCGATGTGCTGATTGCAGCCATTACCTCTTGCACTAACACGTCCAACCCGAGCGTGTTGCTGGCTGCCGGCCTGCTGGCCAAAAAAGCTGTGGCTGCCGGCCTGACTGTGGCACCCCACATCAAGACCTCGCTCGCACCTGGATCGCGTGTGGTGACCAAATATCTGGAAGCTGCCGGCCT
>CAIQLE010000034.1 GCA_903872555.1 uncultured bacterium | reverse complement strand
TGGGTATACCCAGAGAATTCATATGCACACGCAACTGATGCATTTTTCCGGTCAAGGGGTAAAGCCGA
This sequence comes from uncultured bacterium, assembly GCA_903872555.1. Classification (GTDB taxonomy): domain Bacteria; phylum Pseudomonadota; class Gammaproteobacteria; order Burkholderiales; family Burkholderiaceae_D; genus Pernthalerella. The sequence continues at coordinate 12,305 of CAIQLE010000034.1, read as the reverse complement.
TACAAGGCATGTGCATCACGCGACTCTATCAATTCGATACGGCTAAAAGCATTCGCTTCACCCGCTACCTCGCGCACACGGAAAAATTTTTCGTCACGCTCAATACGGCTCGCAAGCTCAACGGGAAAAGTTAACTCTTTTCGTACCGGTGCAAGTGCCTCATAAACCTTGGTAACTTTTTTAAATCGGAACAATGACTGCCACAAACTGCGCGTTGCAGGATCTACAGATAAAAGCATGACGCCCGCTGTTTCTCTGTCAAGCCTATGTATTGGTGTCAAGGTATGAAGACCTGTTTTGCGTTTAAGTCGAACTAACAAGGTTTCATGCAAAAAGCGACCGCCGGGGGTCACAGGTAAAAAATGCGGCTTGTCTACCACCAGTAACTGATCGTTCTGAAAAAGTATCTGTTCTTCGAAAGGTATAGGGGTTTCGTTGATGCGCTCACGATAGTAGTAAACGCAAGCGCCGCCGCGGAAAGTGCTATCAAAACGCAGAGCCTCGCCGAGCTCATCCATGACTTCATTTCTGGCCATACGACCCTGCCAGATTTCAGCACTGACCATAGGAAAACGAAAGGCAAAAAATTCCCCAACGCTAGCCCAGTCACCGTGAGGCAACCAGACAAAGCTGGCAGAGACGCCGTTGCGTACAGGTAGAGGAGACTTGGGGGCCATAAAAAATGCGAATGTTGAACATTCGCATCATAAACGCAGAAAGACAAAACGGCAGGAGAGTCTCTCCTGCCGTTACGAGGCGTGCTAAAACTGCAGTGTATTCCCGCTCAGCCAAGCAAGCGCTGGTGAAGCGCTGACTGTGCTTGCCTCAGTTCAGGCGGCAAGTGATAGTCAAGTTTCTCGAACAGCTCATCGTGCAATTTTAATTCCGCCTGCCAGGCAGATTTATCAATGGAAGTAATGCGCGCATACTGTTCCGGAGCCAATGGCAGACCAGCCCATTCGATATCGTCAAAGCGAGGTGTGATGCCGAAAACATTTTCCTCGCCCTGAGCTTTGCCGCCAATACGTTCAATCATCCACTTCAGTACACGCATGTTGTCACCAAAGCCGGGCCAGATGAAGGCACCGTTCTCATCCGTTCTGAACCAGTTGACGCAAAAGATTTTCGGCAAAACAGCGCCTGTCGCAGCAAGCTGTTTACCCAGACTGAGCCAGTGAGCAAAATAATCACTCATGTTGTAGCCCATGAAAGGCAGCATCGCGAAAGGATCTCTGCGCACCACGCCCTGTTGGCCAGCAGCCGCAGCGGTGGTTTCCGAACCCATGGTGGCAGCCATATAAACGCCTTCAGTCCAGTCGCGCGCCTCGGTGACCAGAGGCACAGTAGTTGAACGACGACCGCCAAAAATGAAAGCTGAAATAGGTACGCCAGACGCATCGTCCCAACAGGCATCAAGCACCGGATTTTGTGTGGCTGAGACCGTGAAACGCGCATTTGGGTGCGCCGCTTTGCGGCCGGTTTCGGCAGCTATAGCTGGAGTCCAATACTTACCTTGCCAGTCGATCAGATGTGAGGGTGCTTCTTTCGTCATGCCCTCCCACCAGACGTCGCCATCATCTGTCATTGCGACGTTGGTAAAGATGGTGTCATGTTCCAGCGATGCCATGCAGTTAGCATTGGTTTTTGCATTCGTGCCGGGCGCAACGCCAAAATAACCTGCTTCCGGATTGATGGCATATAAACGGCCATCAGCACCGGGTTTAATCCAGGCGATGTCGTCTCCTATCGTTGTCACCTTCCATCCATTCAGGCCGGCGGGCGGAATCAGCATGGCGAAATTTGTTTTGCCACAGGCAGAAGGAAATGCTGCGGCCACATAATGTTTTTCACCAGCGGGTGATTCCACGCCGAGGATCAGCATGTGTTCAGCCAACCAGCCCTGATCGCGTCCCATGGTCGATGCAATGCGCAGAGCAAAACATTTTTTCCCAAGCAAAGCGTTGCCGCCATAGCCAGAACCAAACGACCAGATTTCACGTGTTTCAGGATAATGAACGATGTACTTGGTGTCATTACAAGGCCATGCCACATCCACCTGACCCTGAGCCAGCGGCGCGCCCACGCTGTGCACGCAAGGTACAAACGCGCCATCAATGCCTAGCACTTCATAGACAGCTTTACCCATGCGCGTCATCGTGCGCATATTGACGACGACATAAGGCGAGTCCGAAAGTTCAACCCCGATATGCGCAATCGGCGAGCCCAGCGGACCCATGGAGAAAGGCACCACATACAAAGTGCGCCCTTGCATACAGCCGGCAAATAAGCCATGTAATGTGCTGCGCATTTCTGCCGGTGCCATCCAGTTATTTGTAGGACCGGCGTCTTCCTGTTTTTCGGAGCAGATGAAGGTGCGGTCTTCTACACGCGCCACATCAGAGGGATCGGAGTGCGCCAGATAGCTGTTAGGACGTTTAGCCGGATTCAGTTTTTTCATGGTGCCGGAACGGACCATTTGCTCGCACAAGCGTTCGTATTCTTCTTGTGAGCCATCGCACCAGACGATGCGCTCAGGGCAAGTCAGTGCGGCAATTTCAGCAACCCAGGCGATGAGTTTCTGATGTTTTACAAAGGATGGCGGGCTCAGTTGAGCAACTCCGGCCATTGTGGGCTGATTCATGTCTTACCTCCATGGCATAGCTTGCCTGGCCGGCAAAATCGTCGTCAGCTTGTGGCATGCCCGGTGAGGGCATTACGGCGGTCTTGTCGAATACGATGAGGTTCATCGCAATCCGGTTGGATGATGGTGAGTCAACCGGGGGTGTGGCGTCGCTGTCTCGGTTTATATTGAAATTATTAAACCCCCGAATTGTACTCCCGAGTGAGGGATGAATGCGCTGTGCACGCGCAAAAGGAAGGCGTGAGAACGTGCTCAGCTTCTACAAAGTACGCTAATGCTTCATAAGATCAGGCAATAAATACTCAAGGACATAGAAGTTATTCATCCTCACTAAAGTGGCCGCACACAAGTTAAGTGAATAGTTCTGGCAGAGATTATTTGAAAATCAGCGAACCAGACTGGCTGGGTAACAGCACGCGCTTCGTACTTATACGCTGCTGGCTGCGCCACAAACTGCCCCAACCCGGAGGCCAGGGCAGAGCCGGTCCCGAATAAGGCGCCACATTGCTGCGTAAGGGAATGACAGGCAGATGTTCTGGTTGTGGCCCGCTGGCCTGATCCCAACCCAGAGAATAGGTGTAATTCGGCAGCAAGGCATCGCAGACCTTGGCAAACCATGCGGTGTGATCTTCATCTCTGCCTAAAGCATTCGCCAATCCCTGAGGATCAAACATTGCCAGTGCCGATAACAAATCATGAGTAGATGCGCCGGGCGCATCGCCCCAGCCCAGGGTCGGATTCAGGTTGTACTCTGCGCCGGAACCATACCAGCCTTCACGCCAGCTGCGTTGTAACCACTGACGCGGGCCGGTAAACAAATGCCAGCGCCAGTGCAAGCCTGAGGGTTTGGGCCAGCTGTATAAATACAGACGCTGATAACCTGCTTTGTGCAGCTCACGAACCATGGCCATCAGGCGACCATGCGGCATGTGATCCGGTGGCGCCTGTCGAAAATATATCGCTTCGCCATCCGCATGCTGCACCTGATCACACGAGAGGTTGAGATCCAGTGTACGACCCTCGCCACCAAAGCGCGCACTGACCCAGCCTGTCATCAGATTGACGGAAGTGACGACACCAAAGCCGCGATAGCGGTGAAAGATAACGGTGCCAGGCGCAATGGGTTTCATGGGTGAGCGCAGCAGTAAAAGATGAGGGTTTAGTGTAGCGGCATATCTCGCATGAGTGAACTGAGAATATTTGTCCGGTGAACGGAACTCCCATAAGGAATGCCTAGCCTATATCGAATACGATTATGACAACATAGCATTGGATTTAAGCGACGCATCTCTCTTACCATGCAAGTCCATCTTGTCTCGGATGGCAGGCAGCCCGGTCGTTCCTCGCCTGAGCTGCTTAGCAATTTCGGAGTGGGTCCCATGTGTCCCACTCTTTTTTTTCGTCCGCGTTATCATGAGCAAAATTCATTACACGCGATTTCTATGAGCTTGCGCATCATCTCCACCGGCGGCACCTTCGACAAGCATTACGATCCCTTGTCCGGAGAATTGATCTTTGGTGCCAGCGTCTTGCCTGCTGCCCTGAAGCGGGCGCGCATCACAGCGTCTTATGTGCTTGAGCCTTTGTTCGCACTTGATTCGCTCGATATGCAGGACGAGCATCGACTGCACTTGCTCAAAGCCTGCCAGCGCGCGACTGAAGATCGCATCCTGATTGTGCATGGCACAGACACCATGCGTGAAACCGCTCAGGTGCTGGCGCATGCGGGCTTAAAAAAAACGATCGTACTGACCGGCGCCATGGTGCCCTATCTGACAAATGATTCGGATGCCTTGTTCAATCTTGGTTTTGCGTTTGCTGCTGCCAGCCTCTCAGAACCGGGTGTTTTCATCGCCATGAATGGCCGTGTGTTTCAATGGAATGAAGTCATCAAAAATCGCAGCGCCGGCATCTTTGAAAAGACAGGCTCAGGCAGTCAGCCGTAAATACAAAGCCGGTAAGCGTTGAGGTAATTGTTCAACACTATCAATCACCAGGTACTGATGTGCGCCAAAAATTTTGCTGACATAGGCATCAGCATTTTTATCTACTGACACACAAAACACGGGCGTACCCTCTGCGGCTGAGCGCGTCACGGCCTTGGCGGCATCATGCATCAGCACCTGGGGATGGAACACATCAATATCATGCGGTTCGCCATCGGTTAACACCAGGATCAATCTTTGTGCGCTTTTACTTGAACGCATAAGCTGGCTGGCATGCCGTATTGCGGCACCCATACGCGTCGACAGCGCACCATCAACCGCAGACAGGCGACCGAGCACAGCATCATCCAAAGACTGTCCAAATTCTTTGAAGCGCAAATAATTCACTTCATGCCGGCCATTTGACCGAAAACCATGAATTGCCAGTTGATCGCCGCTTAATTCAATCGCTTCACCCAGCAGCACACTGGCCTCGCGTATGAATGAGAGCAAAGATGTTTTATCGCTTGAATTAAGCAGCTTAGCATTGGTCGACACAGACAAATCCAGCAGAAGCAGGACAGACAAATCAGGCTTTTGCTGGCGTATACGTTTAAAAATATTCAGGTCGGGCGTGTGTCCGGCGCGTTGCGCAGCCTGAACCCTGACCAGCGCATCCAGCTCTATCTCATCGCCTTCAGACTGGCGCTGCTGTCGCTGCGGAATGCCCATTTTGCGCGCCTGTAATAATTGAGCCAGTCTGGCCGAGAGCGATGCGTGCTTGCTTAATTGCTGCTTCAGCTGAGTGGCATCTGCAATGTCCGGAACCTGCTCAATAATTCTGCACCAACGAGGCCGGAAATGTCCCGTGCGTTCATCCCATTCGGGATAGGTCGGGTAATCATTGTTGCTGCCGCTGTCATCCTCATCGGAGGCGGTGGCAACAGCACGCGGACGAAAGCGTTCTTCATTGCTGGCCTGATCATCATGGCGCGGTGTGGATTGTGCCGCATCGATATGCTTGTTAAAGCCAGCGTCTTCTTCACGCGTTTCTTCCGGCGCTGCATCGCTGTCCCACAAAAAAAGATTGTCATCTCTGTAGACAGGTTCAACCAGATAAGACTTCGCATTGAATTGCGCGCGCATTTGGCCTATATCATTGCCCAGTTGCGAGCCTATCTCACGCAAGGCGAGTGCGTTGCTGCCCTCGCTTTGCGACTCATAAAACAGACGCTTGCCTTTCATCACCCAGGGATTGTCATCCTCGCGTGTAGGGTCGAGTAGAACATGCGCCAGTCGCAATAACAAAGCTTCAACCGCAATACTGTCGCGCCCGCGCGGATCAAAAAAACTCAGCCACAGATGGCGCAGGCCCGGCATCGCAGTAATCGCCAATTGTTCAACGCGCGCATCTTCCAATAAAGCGATGATGGCCAGTTGTACCGGTTTGAGTTTTTTTCTTTCGAACTGAATCGTGGAATAGGCATCATGTGCCGCTGCATGCGCAGCCGCAGCACGATACAGATCGCGTAACAGACTGCCGCGATGGGAGTTGTACTGGCGCGGCAGGTGTATGCCCATCTCAGAGATAAACGGACGCATTTCAGCAGCAGGCTTATCGCAGGCAATCAGTTTGAAATCACGCCGCCACAGCGCGCGCAGATAGTGACGCAGACTAGGGCTGGCGTCATCCAGTCCGTAGCTGGTAGCAGCACTCATCCAAAGAAACTCAGCACAACATTCTGCAAAGCCTCCAGCATGTCGGGATCATCGCTGATAGGCTGAACCAACGCCATGCTGCATGCAGCAGCAGGCGCGATACCTTTTGCAATCAGCGTGGCCGCATACACCAGCATACGAGTTGATGCGCCCTCCTCCAGTCCATGACCTTTCAGATTACGCATCTTGTTGCCTATGCCGACTAGATGCGTGGCGATCTTCTGACTGACATGCCCTTCATGCATCACGATGCTGATCTCGACTTGAGCCGAAGGATAATGAAAGTCCAGCGCCACAAAGCGTTGTTTAGTGGACTGTTTTAAATCCTTCAGCATGCGCTGATAACCGGGGTTGTAGGAAATCACCAGTTGAAAATCAGGATGTGCCTGCAGTAATTCATTTTTACGGTCGATAGGAAGGCAACGTCTTGCATCCGTCAGAGGATGTATGGCGACCACCGTATCCTGGCGTGCTTCTACTACCTCATCCAGATAGCAAATTGCACCGGCACGCGCAGCCAGTGTCAGCGGTCCGTCTTGCCAGTAAGTGCCCTTAGCGTCGAGCAGAAAACGTCCTATCAGGTCGCTCGCTGTCGTGTCTTCATTACACGATACCGTAATGAGGGGGCGACCCAGCTTCCACGCCATGTGCTCAACAAAGCGTGTCTTGCCGCAGCCCGTGGGGCCCTTCAGCATCATTGGCAGTCGTGCTGAATAAGCGGCTTCGAATTGCGTCAGCTCTTCGCGTACAGGCAGGTAGTAAGGCTCTTCACTGACCTGATACTGCTTCATGTCGGCCTGCTGCATGAGAAATTCCAAAAAGTGCGCCGGCACGAGGCCGGCGCTTAATTTTGCTAAAGGAGCGCTTGCGCGCCAGCGTGCAATTACTTGTGTACCTTGTCAGCGCCATTCGGAATGCCTGGGATAGGACATTCTTCCGTGCCAACGGTGGTGCGTGTAAACGACTCAACCATTTCACGCGTACCTTCAGGATCATTCACCCACTTGGAATAGAAATCGTAAGGGCAGGCGGCAACGCCCTTATCGTCTTCTCCCGAATTGATTTTGCCGGTGTAGCCGCGGTGCAGCAGCTTGAACAAGTGATTTTCAGATTGCATGTTCTTGCGTGCATCACGGATCAGCGAGGTCGACAGCTGGGCGTACTGAATGCCCATGTCTTCTTCACCGCATTCACCCATGGTGCGGCCGTCAAAGCCGATGATGGCCGAGTGGCCGAAGTAAGAGTAAACACCGTCAAAGCCAGAGGCATTCGCAACCGCGACATAGCTGTTGTTGGCCCAGGCCATGGCTTTGGCCATCAGCACTTGCTGGTCCTTGGCGGGATACATATAGCCCTGGCAGCGCACGATCAGTTCAGCGCCCTTCATGGCACAGTCACGCCAGATTTCAGGATAGTTACCGTCATCGCAGATGATCAGACTGATCTTCATACCCTTAGGGCCTTCAGACACATAGGTGCAGTTGCCGGGGTACCAGCCTTCAATCGGAACCCAGGGCATGATCTTGCGATATTTCTGCACGATCTCGCCCTTGTCATTCATCAGGATCAGGGTGTTGTAGGGTGCTTTGTTCGGATGCTCTTCATGCCGCTCGCCGGTCAGGGAAAACACCCCCCAGACTTTGGCTGAGCGGCAGGCTTCTGCAAAAATATCGGTCTCTTCACCGGGAACAGCTGCTGCGGTGTCATACATCTCTTTCGAGTCATACATGATGCCGTGCGTCGAGTACTCAGGAAAGATCACCAGATCCATGCCTGGCAAACCCACTTTCATTCCCTTCACCATCTCGGCGATATTGCGTGCATTCGCCAGCACTTCGGCCTTGGTATGCAGGCGCGGCATTTTGTAATTGACGACGGCCACACCAACGGTGTCCTTGCTGCTGGAAATATCTCCGTGATACATACGAATCTCCTGAATGAAGTGAACTGAATTCTGATGAAAGCACCCGATTAAGCGCTGCGGCGCTTGCTCCTGCCCGGCCCGTGCATTGCACGGGCATGCAGCTAGCGAGAAGCAATGGCCAAACCAACACATGCTGCGCCAAGGATTTCCCTGAACACAGAATGACTGGTTTTAAAGAATTTCTGAATCAGTCATTCGACGTATATAAGAAAGCTCGGTGATTTTGGAGTACCAAACCCGAAGCTTTGTATCAAGAGCCATAGGTTGGAACAGAAGCGGAATAGACGGACGAGGAATTTGATGTGATCGCCCAGGTGCAAATGACCAAGACGATCATGATGTTGCCAGAAGAAAGTCCATTAAGACGGCATCTTGCCGGCCACCAGCGCTGCTGCTGCTGCCCGCGTTTCTACCCCCAGCTTCACATAAATATGCTCAAGGTGTTTGTTCACCGTGCGTGGACTCATGCCGAGAATCTCAGCAATGTCGCGATTGGTTTTGCCCTTGGCGACCCAGACCAGCACATCGGTTTCGCGTGGCGTGAGCTGATACTGATCCAATGTGGCGGATTCCTGATGGGGTTTTTCTTCCAGCAGCAAGAGCAACTCGTGTTTGCGACGCGACAGATTTAAATGCAGGCTGTACTCGTCCTGAGGAATAACGAGGGGCGTTGTGTCCTGAGTCGCGAGTGCCGCTTTCAGCCAGACAGCCAGCGTTGCCGGCAGCGCGACAGCACTATCGTTTGCAAGCACATCTGTAGCAAAATACTTGGCCAACCACTCGGTCGCTTGCTTGGTCTGCCACAGCGGCACACCGTCCTGACGCAGCGAGATGGCTGCATGGGACACCGCATCAATCGCATGCCGTGCCTGTGACATCATGCGCGCATTGCGTATATGGGTGCCCATGCGTGCAATCACTTCCATAGGCTCTATCGGTTTGGTCACATAGTCCAGACCGCCGGAGTCGAAGCCTTTCACCACATGCTCTGTTTCAGTCAGGCCGGTCATGAACATCACAGGCACATGGCGCACATCATCCATCAGTTTGATGCGGCGGCAGGTTTCAAAACCGTCGATACCGGGCATGACGGCATCCAGCAAAATAATGTCAGGCACAATTTTTTTCAGACGCTCAATCGCGGACAACCCGTCGGTTGCCACCAGCACGGTATAACCGGCTTCGGACAAGGCATCGGACAGCAGCGCCAGATTTTCCGGCACATCATCCACGATCAGGGCGACATCACCTTCCAGCGTGGTCCACATCGTCATAAGTCCATTCCTTCAATCGATTCATATATTCCGGCAAACGAAAACGTTCCACCAGTGTTCGGAGTTCAGCGCAAAACGGCGCGTACAAATTATTTTTCATTTCTATCTCATCCAGTGCTGCGCTGATGCCTTTTACATAGCCGATATCTCCTAGCTCTATTAGTTTCAGCAGCGTGGCTTTGGGTGGAATCATGCGCACCGATTGTGCTGTTGAGGGTGCCGGCACAGCGGCGCCGGTCCACTCCAGTCCCAGATGCAGCTTCAGCTTGGAGAGCAAGTCGGTCAGCATAAAGGGCTTGGCAATAAAATCATTGCAGACCATGCTGTCAGTTTTGCGTGCAGTGGGATCAAACACATTGGCCGAGATAACGATGATAGGTAAATCCCTGTAGCCAGAGTCGCGCAGGCGCTGGCAGGTTTCCCATCCGTTCATGCCCGGCATGGAAATATCCATTAGTACCATGTCGGGCAGTCTGTTATTCACGGCTTCCAGACAGGCCTCGCCACTATCGACTTCGACAATATCGAAACCCAGCGGCGTCAGCATTTCATTCAACACGACCCGTTGCGAAGCCTGATCATCCACCACCAGTATCCGCTTGCGTGTGCCCAGATAACCTGTGGCTTTCAATGCCGTCGAATTATCACGCGTAGGTACTCGCACCTCGCGCAGATACATACGCAACTTGAAGATGCTGCCCTTGCCCGGGGTACTGGTCACGCTCAGCTCACCGCCCATGATATGAGCCAGCATATTGGAAATAGCCAGACCCAGACCGGTACCGACTTCCTGTCGCTGATTGGCTGAATTGCTGCGTTCGAAAGGTAAAAAGATACGCTCTATATCTTCCTGTGCAATGCCGATGCCGCTGTCTTCAATTTCAAAGCTGGCGATCTCGCGTGCATACATCACGCGCAGAGTAACCGAGCCGGCATCGGTAAATTTCACGGCATTGGCCAAGAGATTGATCAGAATCTGGCGCAGGCGCTTTTCATCGGCATACACGGCGGGAGGTATGCGACCAGTTTCAAGAAAATTGAAACGCAAACCTTTTTGCGCGGCCTGTGGCGCCACCATCTGTACGATCTGATCCAGAAATTCACGCAAGGCCAGCTCGCCTGAATCAAGGCGCATCTTGCCTGCCTCTATGCGCGCAATATCCAGCATGCCATCAATCAGTGACAATAAATGCTCGCCGCTGCGGCGTATCACGCTGACGGCATTCTGGCGATTGACAGGAATATTCGCATCCGCCTGCAGTATCTGCGCATAGCCAAGAATACTGTTGAGCGGTGTGCGCAGTTCATGACTCATGCCGGTCACGAAACGGCTTTTCGCCATGCTGGAGGCTTCGGCCGTTTCTTTCGCGCGCTGTAATTCACTATCCGTTAATTTGTGCGCATCAATCTCAGCCAGTAACAAAGTATTGTGACGTTCAGATTCATGTTGAGCATTGCGACGACTTTCCGCCGTCAGTACCAGCCACCAGGTGCCTATGCCCGTCATCAAAAACAAAGCCGCAAAGAGTTTAATGAACAAATCACGTAAGTGGATTTGGTCATGTACAGGCAGGTGCAATGTGGCGGGCATCTCCAAAGCATAGATACTGCTCAACACAGCGCCCAGCACCGCAGTAAACAGTGCCAGCATCAGCAGATAGTGGCCAATATCCGTATGCAGGCGGCGTGCAAATGAAGCAGGCAGCAATCGATGCGTGAATTCTTTGAACTGGGCACTCAGGCCAGCATCCGTCTTGCAACGATCTTCACAGCGCACATCGAGCGAACAGCAGAGTGAGCAAATCATGCCCTCATAAGCAGGACAATGGGCAGTGTCTGGCGATTCGAAATGATTTTCGCAAATGACGCACTGGTGAGTCGTGACGGCACTCTGTGGCAGCGGTTGTCGAGCCAGATAGTAGCGGCTGCCGGTGGCCCATGCGATGACAGGGGCTATCAGCATGGCTGATAGCAGCGCAATAAAAGGTGCGAGTGCAGCCGCTAATTCACCGAACACGCCGCTGATGGCTGTCAGTGAACTGATACTGGCTAAGATCATCGCGCCGACACCGACAGGATTGATGTCATATAAATGCGCACGCTTGAACTCGATATGCGCCGGCGAGAGTCCGAGTGGCTTATTGATCAAAAGGTCAGCTAAAACAGCGCCTATCCAGGAAATCGCCACGAGTGAATACAAGGTCAGCACTTCTTTCAGTGCAGCGAATACACCGATCTCCATCAGCAAAATCGCGATCACTACATTAAACACGACCCACACCACGCGGCCCGGATGACTATGCGTCAGGCGCGAGAAAAAATTTGACCAGGCGAGTGAACCTGCATAGGCATTCGTGACATTAATTTTAATCTGCGAGACCAGCACAAATAAAGCTGTGGCCGCCATGATCCAGCGCGGATCGGAGAACACATAACTGAAAGCCACCAGATACATCTGTGTCGGCTCAGCTGCCTGGGCGCTTGACAGGTGATGATCAATCACCAGCCAAGCCAGTAAAGCACCACCGATCATTTTTGCAGCGCCCACCAGCACCCAGCCGGGGCCGGCTGCCAGTAAGGCTAGCCACCAGCGCACACGATTCTCTTTGGTCTTGTTGGGTAAAAAGCGCAGGTAGTCGACCTGTTCGCCGATTTGCGCAATCAGGGAAAATGCCACCGTCGCAGCCGAACCAAACAGCAGCCAGTTGAAATGTCCGCCCTCTGCATTCCCGCCTGTGAATTTCAAGAGCTGCGCCGGCGCATCCGGTTCCTGATAAAGAACCGCCACGAAAGGCAGCACCATCATCACCAGCCAGAGAGGT
>CAIQLE010000033.1 GCA_903872555.1 uncultured bacterium | reverse complement strand
GTCATTCAGCGCCAGACCTTCGTAGTCATGATAGGCGAGGCTGTTCAATACAAAAATTGATTGCTGCGAGAGCGGCAGCACACCCGCCTCCTGAGCAGACACGGCCACACCATTCAGGCTGTGCACGTGCAGAACGCACAGCGCGTCCTCGCGGGCGGCATGGATGGCGGAATGAATCGTGAAACCGGCAGGATTCACTGGAAAGGGAGAATCGTCCAGCTTTTGGCCGTCAATATCGATCTTGACCAGCGATGAGGCCGTGATTTCATCGAACATCATTCCATAAGGATTGATCAGGAATTCATGGCCCGGCCCCGGCAAGCGGGCAGTAATGTGGGTAAAAACCAGGTCGCTCCAGCCAAAAGCAGCCACCAGACGGTAGCAGGCGGCCAGATCGACGCGGGTCTGCCATTCTTCAGGACTGACACGGTGCTGTAAGGAAGGAATCTCTAGTCTCTGCGGGGCGTTCATATGCGCTCACCTCTTCTCTGTCAAAATAATGCATTGCAAACAGCTTATTGCTTCAAAGCTATTAAGCATCCTAACAGAAGCCACCATGAATTCGCCTGATCCTCTTACCGGCATGCGTTTGCGATTAAGCGAACTCGTGCTGGACAATAGTTTTGCCAGACTGCCGCCGGCGCATTACACCCGCATGCAAGCGACTCCCTTGCCTGAACCTTATCTGGTGTGCGCGAGTGAGTCTGCAGCTGCGCTGATTGCTTTGGATAGCGAGGAATTTAAGCAGCCGCAGTTTACCGAGATCTTTAGTGGCAATGCCCGCCTGCCCGGCTCCATGCCCTTGTCTGCTGTCTATTCGGGTCATCAATTCGGTGTCTGGGCAGGACAACTGGGCGATGGTCGCGCCATCTTGCTGGGCGAAGCCACCTCCCCGCTGGAAGCTCAGGGCTCCATAGAACTGCAATTAAAAGGCGCTGGTGCCACGCCCTATTCCCGTATGGGAGACGGACGCGCTGTTTTGCGTTCATCGATACGTGAATTTTTGTGTTCTGAAGCCATGGCCGCTCTGGGCATTCCTACTTCACGGGCGCTATGTGTCATTGGATCAGACAAGCGTGTGATGCGAGAGACGCCTGAAACAACGGCTGTGGTGACACGTATGTCGCAGAGCTTCGTGCGTTTTGGCTCGTTTGAGCACTGGTTTCACCAAGACCGTAAAGAAGAACTAAAAACCCTGGCCGACTACGTCATTGCACACAGTTATCCCGACTTGCAGGATGCCAGCGATCCTTATCATGCCTTGCTGTCCGAAGTCACGCGCCGCACTGCCGTGCTGGTAGCACACTGGCAGGCGGTGGGTTTTATGCACGGCGTACTGAATACGGACAACATGTCCATCCTTGGACAGACGCTGGATTACGGCCCCTTTGGTTTCATGGAGAGCTACGACCCGGCACATATCTGTAATCATACGGATCAACAGGGGCGCTATGCCTATCGTATGCAGCCACGCATTTGCGAATGGAATTGCTTCGCACTGGGTCAGGCGATGCTGCCGCTGATCGATGATGTCGATGCGGTCTATGATGCTCTGTCCGTCTTTAAAATCGCTTACGCTGAAAAAATGAGCGCCCTCTGGAACGCCAAACTAGGACTGCACGTCAACGAAGCGCATGACGTGGCCTTGACAGAGAAGCTGCTGGAGATCATGGCAGCCAGCCGGGTTGATTTCCCTGTTTTCTTCCGCCGTCTGTCCGGCCTGAAGCAGGAAGACCCGAGTGGCGATGCGCCATTACGTGATTTATTCATAGACCGCAGCGCGTTTGATGCCTGGTCAGTAGAATATCGCCAGCGACTGCGCATGGAACAGAGTCAGGATGAGGCGCGCAGGCAGGCAATGAATCGCGTCAATCCGAAATATGTCTTGAGAAATTATCTGGCACAGGCTGCGATAGACAAGGCGCAACAAAAAGATTTTTCCGAGGTGCAGCGTCTGCTCGATATATTGCAGCACCCTTTTGATGAACAAGAAGAAAATGCTGCCTACGCCGCACTGCCACCCGACTGGGCAGCCGGCATTGAAGTCAGCTGCTCTTCCTGAAATGCCGCCTGAAGAATGGATATGAAGACTAAAAAAATCGTCCGCACCGATGCTGAATGGTCCGCCATGCTTGACCCCATGTCCTATGAAGTGACGCGCCATGCTGCAACTGAGCGCGCCTTTACCGGGCGCTACTGGGATCACCACGAAGCAGGCATTTATACTTGCGTCTGCTGCGACACGCCCTTATTTGAGTCAGATGCGAAATTTGATTCCGGTTGCGGCTGGCCCAGTTATTTCGAAGCCATTGATGCGGCCAATGTGACCGAGCGTATCGATCATAGCCATGGCATGCTACGCACCGAGATTCTGTGTAATATTTGCGATGCGCATCTGGGCCATGTATTTCCTGACGGACCACCCCCCACGGGATTACGTTATTGCATTAACTCCGCTTCCCTGCGTTTCAGCCCCAAACATTCAAAGCCATAAATTCCGATGAAACTGCTGTTCGATTTATTTCCTGTCATTCTTTTCTTTGTCGTCTTCAAATTCACAGGCGCCAATCCCGAGGCTGCACAGGCTTTTGGCAGTCACTACCTGTCCGGACTGGTGTCCGGCGGCGAAGTAACGCTGACGCAAGCGCCCATACTCTTAGCCACGGCAGTCGCCATCATTGCCACGCTGGCGCAGGTACTGTGGTTGTTGATCAAGCGCCAGACGGTGGACAATATGCTGTGGGTATCGCTGGCCATTATTGTCATCTTTGGCGGTGCGACGATTTATTTTCATGATGAGCATTTCATCAAGCTCAAACCCACGGTGCTGTACTGGTGTTTTTCACTGGCGCTGTTAATCAGTCCTCTGCTATTTGGCAAAAATCTGATTCGGTCCATGATGGAGAAACAGATGAAGCTGCCCGAGCCGGTATGGACGCGCCTCAACTTTGCCTGGGGCCTGTTCTTTGCTGTGATGGGCGCGGTGAACCTCTATGTGGCGTTTCATTTCCCTATTGCCATCTGGGTCAATTTCAAACTGTTTGGCTTCATGGGGCTGATGATTGCCTTTGTGATCGGACAAAGCCTGTATTTATCGCGTTACCTGAAAGAACCAGAATGAGCAGCACACGCCCCCAAAGAATGAAAGACTTGCTGACGGCCGGATTGGCACCTACAGCCTGTGAAATAGAAGATGACTCAGCCATGCATGCCGGCCACGCCGGCGCGGCCTCAGGCGGTGGACATTATCGTTTGCATCTGGTTTCGGCCCGTTTTGAAGGCCTCAACAAAGTCGCCCGTCACCGCCTGGTGTATGATTGCCTGCGCGAGATGATGCAAAAAGATATACACGCTCTTGCAATGACCCTGCTGACTCCCGCTGAGGCACTGTCTTCATGATGAAGTGAACTGACCGCCTGACGTGAACAGCTGCAATTTTTACCAACGTTGATTATCTCCCTGACTATGATGAATCTGAAAACTGCCCGCCTGCTGGTGCTGCTCGCCGCATCCGCTGCAATTCCTGTCCTTGCGCAAAACGTTGCAGTCGTCAACGGCAAACCTGTTCCAAGCTCGCGCGTCGATGCGATGGTCAAACAAATGGTGCAACAGGGCCAACAAGACACGCCGGAAATGCGTGCCATGATCAAAGATGAACTGATCAATCGCGAAATCCTGACTCAGGAAGCTGATCGTCAGGGCTATGCGAATCGTCCTGAACTGAAAAACCAGATCGAACTGGCTCGCCAGTCCATCGTGATCCGTGCTCTGGCTCAGGAATACCTGACCAAAAACCCGGTCAAAGATGAAGACATGAAGGCCGAGTACGACAAATTTAAAGGCCAGTCCAAGGGCAAGGAATACCATGCCCGCCATATTCTGGTTGAGAAGGAAGATGAGGCCAAAGCCATCATCACCAAACTCAAAGGCGGCGCTAAGTTTGAAGATCTGGCCAAAGCCTCCAAAGATCCAGGCTCTGGTGCACAAGGTGGTGACTTGGGCTGGGCTCCGCAAGATGCTTTCGTCAAGCCTTTCTCCGATGCGATGATCGCATTGAAAAAAGGTGAATACACAGCAGCACCCGTTCAAACCCAGTTCGGCTACCACATCATCAAGCTGGAAGATACGCGTGATGCACAAGTCCCCGGCTTCGAAGAAGTCAAAGGCCAGATTGCTGAATCCATGCAACAACGCAAGCTGCAGGAATTCCAGCAAGACCTGAAGAAAAAAGCGAAGATTCAGTAAGTCTTCGTAGTCGCCTTCGCAGGCGCCTCAATGAAAAAACGCTCCTCAGGGAGCGTTTTTTTATGGTCAGCAGATCTAAATCGCGAGTGCCTGTTGATGAGCTGATTTCAGACTCAGCCGACCCAATGACGTGCATTGCGGAACATGCGCATCCATGGCGAATCCTCAGCCCAGCCTGCAGGATGCCAGGAATGATTCACCGTCCTGAAAACACGCTCAGCGTGCGGCATCATGACCGTGAAACGGCCGTCTGCCGTTGTGACTGAAGTAATGCCTGATGGAGAACCGTTAGGATTGAATGGATAAGCTTCCGTTGCCTGACCGCGATGATCCACAAACCTCAGTGCAACCAGTGCTTCATCTGGATTGCCTGTGTGCGCAAAATTCGCAAAGCCTTCACCGTGTGCCACCGCAATCGGAGTCTGCGTGCCGGCCATGCCCGCAAAAAAGAGAGAAGGCGATTCCATCACTTCGACCATGGCAAAGCGGGCTTCAAACTGTTCAGATTTATTCCGTGTGAATTTAGGCCAGTGCTCAGCGCCCGGGATGATGGATTTGAGGCTGCTCATCATCTGGCAACCGTTACAGATACCTAAAGCAAAGGTATCACTGCGCTGGAAGAAACCGGAAAACATGTCCGAGAGCAGAGGATTGAACAAGATGGTCTTGGACCAGCCTTCACCGGCACCTAACACGTCACCATAAGAAAATCCACCGACCGCGATCAGGCCCTGATAATCACTCAGTTGCGCGCGTCCGGCAATTAGGTCACTCATGTGCACATCAACCGAATCAAAGCCTGATTTATGCATCACATAAGCGGTCTCGATATGCGAGTTCACGCCCTGCTCACGCAGGATGGCCACGCGCGGACGCTTGCCAGTGGCAATGAAGGGTGCTGCAATATCCTCTGCCGGATTAAAACTGAGCTTAGGTGTCATGCCGGGGTCACTGGCATCGAGCAAGCGCTCGTATTCCGCATCAGCGCAGGCCGGGTTGTCACGCAGACGTGCAATGCGCCAGCTGGTTTCGCTCCACAAACGGTGCAGTGCTGTACGCGGCTGCTGATAAATCAGTTGGGCATCGCGCGTGAATTCAATCACATCGCGTTCATTCAGCTTGCCTATGATGTGGCTGCAGGCACCCAGTCCATGTTCACGCAGCACGTTCATGGCTTCTGATTTTTGTTCCGCGCGGACCTGAATGACTGCTCCCAGCTCTTCGCTGAACAAAGCACGCAGGGTCAGATCATTGCGTCGCGCGTCCACCTGACCTGCCCAGTTTTTGGAATCGCCCCAGTCGGCTGCATGCTCGCTTTCCATCGCCAGG
>CAIQLE010000032.1 GCA_903872555.1 uncultured bacterium | reverse complement strand
CTGATTGCTGTCGGTGTGATGGCGGCATGGCTGTTCAGTGCGGTCGGCTTATTATTTCCAGAGGCTCTCCCCGAAGCTTTCAAGATGCATGGCATGCCTCCTTCGTATTTTGAAGCGGCTGCCGTGATCGTTGCATTGGTGCTCTTGGGTCAGGTGCTGGAACTGCGCGCACGCTCACGCACGAATGCGGCTGTCAAATCGCTGCTGGCACTGGCACCCAACACGGCGTTTCGTATTGCAGCCGATGGCACAGAAAAAGAGATAGCACTGGAACAGGTACGCATAGGCGATCTATTACGCGTCAAACCGGGCGCGAATATTCCTGTCGATGGCGTAGTGACCGATGGCAGCTCTACAGTGGATGAATCCATGCTGACCGGTGAGCCTATGCCTTCTCATAAATCATCCGGTAGCAAAGCGGTTGCCGGCACGGTGAATCAGCAAGGCTCATTCACACTGCGCGCAGAAAAAATCGGTGCCGACACCCTGCTCTCGCACATCGTGAATCTGGTGAATCAGGCAGGTCGTTCACGCGCACCGATACAAAAACTAGCGGACCGTGTATCGGGCTGGTTTGTTCCTACCGTGATCGCCACTGCAGTGATCACCTTCGTCGTATGGGCCGTGTTTGGTCCGTCGCCCTCACTCGCCAATGCTCTGGTGGCGGCTGTCTCTGTGCTCATCATTGCCTGTCCTTGTGCACTGGGTCTGGCGACACCGATCTCCATCATGGTGGGCATAGGCCGTGGCGCACGCGAAGGCGTGCTGATCAAGGATGCCGAAGGTCTGGAGCTGATGGAAAAAGTCGATACGCTGGTGGTAGATAAAACCGGCACGCTGACCGAAGGCGCACCGAAGGTGCAGCAAATTTTTGCGCTTGAGGGCTTTGCGCGCGCCGATGTGTTGATACTCGCCGCTGCACTGGAAAAGATGAGCGAACATCCACTGGCGCAGGCCATACTCAGTCATCTGAAGGCACAAGGTCTGCCTATACTGCCGGTAGAAAAATTCACTTCCGTCACCGGCAAGGGTGTGCGGGGTGAGATCGATGGCAATCCTGTCATGCTCGGCAATGTCGCACTGTTAAAAGAGTCAGGCATAACGACGGAAGCACTGGACGACAAGGCCAATGAATTACGCAGCATCGGTCAGACCGTGATGTTTGTAGCCATCAGTGGCAAGCTGGCTGGCCTGATCAGCGTGGCTGACAGCATTAAACCTGAAAGCCGTGAAGCCATACGCCTGCTGCAAGCGGAAGGCATCAACATCGTGATGCTGACAGGTGATAATGAAAAAACGGCAAAGGCTGTAGCCGCCTCACTGGGCATATTGAGTGTGCATGCTGATGTGCTGCCGGAAGATAAATATCGTCATGTGCAGCAATTGCAGCAGCAAGGTCATATCGTAGCCATGGCAGGTGATGGCATCAATGATGCACCGGCACTGGCCGAAGCCAGTGTGGGCATTGCCATGGGCACGGGAACCGATATCGCAATGAACAGCGCACGTATCGTACTGGTCAAAGGTGATCTGCGCGGCATAGCCAGAGCGCGTCAACTCTCACGCGCCACCATGCGCAATATTCGTCAGAATTTATTTTTTGCCTTTGTGTACAACTTCGTCGGTGTACCACTCGCCGCCGGTGTGCTGTATCCCTGGCTGGGCTTGCTGCTCTCGCCTATGATTGCGAGTGCCGCGATGAGCCTGTCTTCTGTATCAGTGATAGGGAATGCGCTGAGACTGCGCAGCGTGAAGCTGTAAGCACAGTATATAGGCTGAACCTTGTTCAGCCTTGTTCGCGATATGCGTCTTAATCAGTACGCGTTGAAGGCAATGAAATCGATGAAGGTGAAGCGATAGCTTGCTCAGCCCGCTGGGCAAGCTTGCGCAGTACATAGCCTGCTGCCACAAAACCAAAGCTGGCTGTCACGACTACGGCTGAGCCATAACCTGCGCAGTTGAGACCGGTGATGCCTGAAGCTTCATCATCGGTCTCACATACTTCAGGCTGGCGCACAGGCTCAGTCGAGTAAACAGCATCAATCCCGAATTTATTTTTACTGCCACGCGGGAAACCATGATGGGCGCGCAAGCGTTTGCGCACGCGCGCCAGCAAGGGTTCTTGCTCAGTGCGGGATAAATCACAGACAGCAATCTGCGTAGGATCAGTTTGCCCGCCCGCACTTCCGATGGTGATGAGAGGAATCTGGTGCTGACGGCAATGCACGATCAGGGCGGTCTTGGCGCGCGCATTGTCGATAGCGTCAATCACATAATCAAAACGGCCGGGCGCAATCAGCTGCGCAATATTTTCGGCATCTATGAATTCTTCAATCTGATGCACTTCGCAAAATGGATTGATCTGTGCAATCCGTTCTGCCAGTGCGCCGACTTTGGCCTGACCCAGCGTCTCCGTCAGCGCATGGATCTGGCGGTTCACATTCGATTCACCCAAATGATCCAGATCGATCAGGGTAAGGCTGCCGACCGCACTGCGCGCCAGCGCTTCAACTGTCCATGAACCCACACCACCGACGCCGATCACACACACGTGCGCACGCCGAAAAGCTGCGAGTGCGGTGTCGCCATACAAACGTGCAATGCCGCCGAAGCGACGGTCGAAATCGATCTCCGGAATTGCAGGAGAAGTGAGGCGGGTAACAGGAAGTGGGCTGGACATTTCCGCATTTTAACGGACGTCAGCCCTGCAACCGACTTACACTAGTGTTTTTATCGCCTTGCCATCCATCCCGTGCCCCGTTTTTCACCTCTGATCCGACTGATTGCCGTTGCCGTCACCGCCCATGTGGCACTCGGTGCGGCACGCGTGACGACAGCCTTGTATGCGCTGTCCTTGCATGCCTCTGAATTCACGGTCGGCACCCTGATTTCCCTGTTTGCTGTTTTTCCTATGCTGCTGGCAGTACCGATGGGACGCGTGATCGATCGCAAAGGCGTACGCATGCCCATGATGACTGGCTGCCTGCTGGCCTCTGCAGGTGTGATTCTGGCGGCCAGTGTGGGCGGCCTGATGGTGCTGTATGCATCAGCTATCCTGATAGGGACAGGCTTCATGGCCATCTTCATCAGTGCTCAGCATGCGGTAGGCGCTTTGTCAGCACCCGATCAGCGTGCCGCCAATTTCAGCAAGCTCTCACTGGGGTTTTCTATCTCTGCTTTCACAGGTCCGCTGGTGGCGGGCTTCATGATTGACCATATCGGTCACGCCGCCGCCTATTGGTTCTGTGGTGCTTTCACGCTGGCCGCCTTTGTGTTTGCTGCCAGCGGCGCCTTGCGCAACATCGTGCCGCAAACAGCAGCGCACACGGCACGCAAGGGCAGTCCGCTGGAGTTATTGCGTGATCCTGAACTGCGGGGCGTCTATGTGGTCGGCATTCTTCTGGCGGCTGCCTGGGATCTGTTCACCTTTGTCACGCCGATACGCGGCTCACAGCTGGGCTTTTCTGCTTCCACCATAGGCATGATCCTCGCCACATTTTCAGCCGCGACCTTTACCGTCAGGCTGGCCATGCCGCGCATCGTGCAGCGCTACAGAGAATGGCAAATTCTGACCGGTGCGCTGTCAGCTGCGGCGCTCTGCTATACCCTCTTCCCCTTCATGCAACAGCCCTGGTCTATGGCACTCACCGCAGCGGCACTCGGTCTGGCACTGGGCACCGGTCAGCCGAATGTGCTGGCGCTCTTGCATGAGGGCGCGCCGGCGGGACGCAGTGCCGAAGCCATAGGCATACGGGCTACCATAGGCAATGCGAGTGCCGTGACACTGCCACTGGCTTTTGGTGCGGCCGGCGCCACGCTGGGGCAATTTGCCGTATTCTGGGGGCTGGGTCTGATCATTGCGACTGGCATACCACTGGCCGCACGACGTGCGCTCAGACATCTGAAAGCGCCGTCGTAAACACTATTACAAATTTTTTACAAACTCATCAGGAATCACACGATGTCCATCGCCGATCTGCGCCGCGACTACAGCCATGCCACCTTGTCCGAACAGGATGTTGATCAAGACCCTCTGCGCCAGTTTGCTGACTGGTTCAATCAGGCGCGCTCGGCCGAAGTGCCTGAACCAAACGCCATGAGTCTGGCCACGGTCGGCAACAACGGCAAACCCTCATTGCGCATCGTGCTGCTGAAGGATTTCGATGAACGAGGCTTCACCTGGTATACCAACTACGAGAGCCGCAAGGGCGAAGATTTATTGCAAAATCCGCATGCCGCTCTGACTTTTTTCTGGGTAGAACTGGAACGTCAGATACGCATAGAAGGCCGGGTTGAACGTGTCGATGAAGCAGAGAGCGATGCCTATTTCCAGATCCGTCCCATCAAGAGCCGGCTGGGTGCGATTGCATCGGCACAAAGCCGTCCCATCGCCAGCCGTGAACAACTGGAACAGCAATTTGAAACTGCCAGCCAGACCTATGGCGAGACGCCCCCCCGTCCTCAGCAATGGGGAGGTTACCGTCTGACACCGGACTGGATAGAGTTCTGGCAGGGTCGCCGCTCCCGACTACATGACCGCATTGCCTACACACGTACAGCCGAGGGCAGCTGGGACAGACAGCGATTACAGCCCTAGCGATTTAAGCTGCAGTAAGGCAGCGAAACGTACTGCTCTTAGACAAAAATCAACGCAAGGAAATCTTACTGAGGCCATATTCCTCCACCAGGGAGGATGTATGTTCTGGAAAAGAAAATTAGAGCAATGGGTACAGGGTATGCGCACGCACGCAGCGCTGCCGCTGCGTCTGCAATTATGGAATGGGCAGCACTTTGACTTCAGCCCCAGTACACCTGAAGTCACGATACATATTCCCAGTGCTGCAGCACTCGGCTACCTGCTGCATCCCACCCTGGACAATCTGGGTCGTGCCTATATCGAAGGCAAGCTGGAAGTCGAAGGCCACTTGCAGACCATTATCGAAGTG
>CAIQLE010000031.1 GCA_903872555.1 uncultured bacterium | reverse complement strand
GGTATCGCTGCCCGGGAAACCATGTACAACGCAGGTGTCTTGCAAATTCGAGCCCGCTTCCATCACCAGCCGGCCAAAGTCACCACGCAGGCAGGCATTCGGACCAACATAACAGCCGGGACCGATGATGACATCACCGATCAGCACGGCCGTAGGATGCACATAGGCCGTTGGATCAATCACGGGAGTAACGCCACCGATGGCGTAGACCTTAGGCTGGCTTTTCATTGGCGCGGACGGATGACGATCTTGCCTGTGACTTTGCGTGAAGCCATGTCGATCAGTGCCTGTGGCGTTTCATCCAGTGCATAAGTGGCGGAAATGTGCGGGCGTATCTTGCCTTCGCGATGCCATTTCATCAGTTCATGCATGGCAGCATTATTGTGAGCTGGTTCGCGACGGGCGAAATCGCCCCAGAACACACCCACCAGTGAGGCACCTTTCAGCAGCGGCAGATTCAGGGGCAATTTAGGGATCTCACCATTAGCAAAACCAATCACCAGATAACGGCCGCGCCAGGCGATAGAACGAAATGCCGCTTCGGTATAGCTGCCGCCGACTGGGTCATACACCACATCCGGGCCCTTGCCACCTGTCGTGCGTTTGATCGCTTCTCGCAGATCTTCATTGGAATAGTTGATGAGTTCATCTGCGCCATGCTGCTTGCAGATCGTGAGCTTTTCATCCGTAGAGGCCGCAGCGATCACGCGTGCGCCCAGTGCCTTGCCAATTTCTATCGCAGCCAGTCCGACACCACCGGCAGCGCCCAGCACCAGCATAGTCTCACCAGCTTTCAGTTGCGCACGATCGACCACTGCATGATGCGAGGTGCCATAGGTAAGGGTTAAGGCTGCCGCCGTATCAAAATCCATTTCCTCTGTCATAGGCAGCACTGAGCTGGCGGGCACAGAGATCTGCTGGGCGAAGGCACCCTGGGGAACGAAGGCAAAGACACGGTCGCCAAACTTGAAGCCGGTCACACCTTCGCCCACAGCGCGCACCACGCCTGCCAGCTCATTGCCGGGAGTGAAGGGCAATTCAGGTTTGAATTGGTATTTGTTTTGAATAATCAAGACGTCGGGAAAATTCACACCGGCGGCCATGATGTCAATCATCACTTCACCTGACTTGACTTCAACCTCAGGAAAATCTTCGATGACCAGCGTTTCGGGCAGACCCCAGTCCTTGCATACGACAGCTTTCATACGTCTCCTGTTTTTTTTAGTTGTGATGTCAGTGTTCAATTAAATTTTGGCGCACGTTTTTCAATAAACGAGCGTATCCCTTCTTTACCGTCATCGCTGTCACCTGAAGCCAGCATCGATTCGCGTTCTGCTTCCAGATGCTGCCTGAGTGTGTTGTGATGCGCCACTTCGATCAGGGATTTGATGCGTGCCTGCGCTTGCGCCGGACCTTTTGCCAGCTGCAATGCCAGCGTACGCGCTGCTTCATGCAGCTGTGCATCAGGATGCACCGCATCCACCAGACCGCAGACCAGACATTCTGCGGAGGGAATCGCCCGATTCGTCAGATAAATTTCTTTTGCTTTGGCCGCACCTGCGCGGCGCGTCACAAACCAGGAGCCGCCCACGTCTGGGGTCAGTCCTATGGCGGAATAGCCACCACGCAGCTTCATGGATTCTGCCGCCAGCACGATATCGCCACACAAAGCCAGACCAATACCGCCACCGCCGACGGGGCCATTGATGGCGCACACGACAGGAATCTTCAATAGAGAGATCATGGCCATGGCCGCATGCACAGGTTCCAGCAATTCTTCCAGAATCTGGGGCAAGGGTCGTGAGGGATCAGCAAACGCATTCACATCGCCACCGGCACAGAATTGCTTACCGTTGGCAGTAATTAGCAGGGCTCTGACGGATGTATCACTGGCAACCTTGTCGATGGCTGCCAGAAAGGCCTGTGCCATCGCCAGATCAAGCACGTTCGCACGCGCCGGATTATTAAAGGTCACAGTGGCTAAAGCTTGATCAATTTCCAGGATCAGTGGTGAGCTCATGATTATCAATTCACGAAAGGCCGAGGCATATAACAATGGTGTTCGTCTGGGAACACCGCATGGAAGCAGCATCAGATGCAGACACTGCAAGCCGAATTTGCAAAAACGACCCATTCTAACAAAGCAGGGGCCGCGCCCAAGCTGCAACGCACGGCGGGAAGTTTTCCCATACGCATAGCGATGAATAAAGACTAAGCTTCGCATCGCGATTGTGGTGTTCATTTTCACAAATATAGTTAACAAAATAAAAATAATCAGGCCTCGGGCCGGATCACCTTTGTCATTCATGAAAAATTCCGAAGCAGACAAGCATCAGACCGGGCTCAGGCTGGTGCAGCGCACAGCATTCTGCAACATCACCAGCAGCGTACTCCTGATATTCGCCAGCTCAGGACCAGCGGCTGCCAATGAGGTGCGCGCCACCATAGAAGCAGAACTGCCTGAAGTGCATGTGATCGCTACCAGCCCGGTCGGCGGCACGGCGATCCCGCTGTCCAAATTTGCCGGCAATGTGCAAACCATTAATCACAGCGAATTGCCCAACAATGCACAAAATATTGCGGATGTACTGAACCAGTCCATAGGCTCGATCAACATCAACGATACACAGGGCAATCCTTACAACGTTGATTTGAATTACCGTGGCTTCACTTCTTCGCCTGTGCTCGGCACACCTCAGGGCATTTCAGTATTTTTGGATGGCATGCGTATCAATGAACCCTTCGGCGATACCGTTGCCTGGGATCTAGTGCCGCAGATAGCGATAGCGAATGCCACCCTGATTCCCGGATCAAATCCTGTGTATGGCCTGAATACTCTGGGTGGCGCGGTTGCACTCAACACCAAGAGCGGTTTTTCCTTCCCCGGCACGAACGCCAAAGTGACGCTAGGCTCATACCAACGCCGCAGCATCGATGCTGAGCAAGGCGGACATGGTGAAAACACCGATTATTACGTAGCCGCCAGCCTTTATGATGACAAGGGCTGGGCACTGTACAACCCGAGTCAGGTGCGCCAGTTCTTCAGCAAATTCGGTTTTCAGGACAATCAACGGGACATCGATTTTTCTATTGCCTTTAACGATAACGACTTGCACGGTAACCAGAGCGTGCCCGTCTCCATGCTAAGCAATGCCAAGCAGGGTTATACCCATTCGGACTATACGAAAACCCAGAACCTGACCCTGAATCTGAAAGGCAGTCTGGAACTGGATGAAGAACATTCGATTGCAGGCAATGTTTACTATCGCTATATCAATCGCGATATTTTAAACAGCAATCTGAATGGCGATGGCACTTCAGCGGCAGCAACGAGCTGTACCGCAGGAACCGATTGTATTGCTGCCAACCTGCTGGCAGCGTCC
>CAIQLE010000030.1 GCA_903872555.1 uncultured bacterium | reverse complement strand
GGCTTTGTTTGCTTTCCTTTTTTGCAATTGCCGTGCCATATCTGATGAAGACTAAGTCAAAGTTTTCTTGGTGCCTTTGCATCAGAACTGTTGCAAGTCATAGACAAAGCGACCAGATGAGCGCACCACTGCAGCCTATGCAGCACCGAATAAAACCAAGCGTGCACCGGCATGAAGCGCGATCATCGACAATGATTTATAGGTACTGATTGTTTTGAATAAGGTTTGCGGCTACCCTATAGCGGTTTTCGCTCTCAATTTTTTAAAACATGCAGGCATAGACCTGCCCCGCGGCTGTTGTTCCCCTTGGCCGCGAGGATTGCCCAGTCTTGGAGTCCAATGCGCGTAGCAGTGATAGGTGGCGGTGTGATCGGTGTGAGCACCGCCTATTACCTGGCTGAGGCCGGGCATGAAGTCGCGGTCATTGAGCGCTACGGCAACGTCGCTCAGGAGGCCAGCTTCGGCAATCTGGACCTGATGGGTCCCGCAGCCATACGCCCCTGGGCCATGCCCGGCACACCCGGCAGAATTATGTCCATGCTGTTTCGTCCTGAGTCGCCCATGTCCTTCAGTGCGCGACTGGAACCGGCTATGTGGCGCTGGCTGCGCCGATCAATCTCAGAGTGTGGCGTACAGCGCTTCAAACAAAATCAGCAGCGTCTGCAGCGCCTTGCCGGTTATAGCCAGGAACTGATGCAGCATCTGGTGCAAAAGCATGAACTCGACTTCCAGCAGCGCAGCGGCGTGCTGATGATGTTCCGCACGGCGCGTGAACTCGAGCAGGCACATCCTCTGATGGAAATGCTGGGAGAGTTTGGCTGCCGCCATGAATTGCTGGACATCGAAGCCGCGCGTCTGCTGGAACCCGCGCTCTCTACCCATACCGCGTTTCATTCAGCGCTCTTCATGCCGGATGACTGGGCGGGCAACTGCCCTTTGTTTGTACGTCAGCTCAAAACGCAGGCACAGGAACGCGGTGTTGAATTTCATTTCAACAGCGAAGTTCAGGCCATACGTCCTGAAATTGGTGGTGTCAGTCTTCAGATGGAAGGCCGTACAGTTGATGCTGATGCAGTCGTTGTGGCAGCCGGCAGCGACAGCGCAAGACTGCTCAAAGGAATAGGCATCAGTCTGCCTTTGTATTCCGTCAAGGTGTACTCAGCATCTACTGCGATTCAGGAATATGAACTCGCCCCCAAGGTATCCGTCTTCGATGACACCTACCGGGTTGCGCTGACGCGTTTAGGTAAACGCATACGCATCGCTGGATGTGCCGAGCTGGGCTCGTCGAATTTTGATTTGCATCAGAAGGCGATCAACACACTGGTCAAGGTTGGTGATGACTGGTTCCCGAATGCAGCTAACTATCGTACCGCTAGCTTCTGGTGTGGTCCGACGGCGATGCTGCCTGAGGGTGTGCCACTACTGGGAACCACGCGTTACAGTAATGTCTTTATCAATGCCGGCCATGGGGCTGGTTCCTGGGCGCTGGCTGCCGGTAGCGGCAAAATGATCGCCGACATCATGTCTAACCACAGGCCCGAAATCGATACCGACGGATTAACCCTGACCCGCTATGGCGACCGCATGCGCTGACGCGCCTGATACGCTTCTCTACTCTGTCGCGCAAATTCGTGCGATAGAAAACGCGGCTCGCGCTGCGCTTCCCACAGGCACGCTGATGCAGGCTGCAGGCCGTGCCACTGCCGATGCAACGCTGAAATTACTAGGCACCATCTCACCACAGACACGGGTGCTCGTCATCGCCGGCCCGGGCAATAATGGCGGTGATGCACTGGAAGCAGCCGCCTTGCTTTCAAAACAGGGCATAGACGTCGCCATCGTCCTGCTGGCCGACAGTGCGCAATATTCTGCTGAAGCACAACAGGCACTCACACACGCACAGGCAGGCAAGTCAAGATTCATTGCCCTGAGCGCAGCCAGCGGAGCATGGTCACTCGCTATTGATGGTTTATTTGGCATAGGCCTGACGCGTGCTCCCGAGGGGGAATTCAGCCAAGCCATAGCCCATTTGAATGCGCTGAGTTGCCCTGTGCTTTCTATCGACGTGCCAAGTGGTCTTGATGCAGATACCGGCGACATCATTGGAAGCAAAATAGGAAGCAAAGCGAGCGCTGTATGCGCCAGCGACACCCTGACTTTCATCGCCAATAAACCCGGTTTACATACAGGCCATGGCCGCGACTGTGCAGGACGGGTTGTAGTTCATCGCTTACATATACCGCCCGGCTTGTATGGTTCTGCCGTTGCCGAACTGAGTCATCCTGCCTTGTTTACTTCCGCTATGAAGCAAAGAAAGCATGCATCGCATAAGGGCAGCTATGGTGACCTCACTGTCATAGGTGGCGCCACAGGCATGCAGGGTGCGGTGATACTGGCTGCGCGTATGGGGGCGATGGCAGGAGCAGGACGTGTGTTTGCGGCATTCCTTGATTCAGTTCCCGGCTTTGATCCTATACATCCTGAACTGATGTGTCGCTCCGCAGCCGATATCAAAATCAATCAGGGCGCTTTGGTGATCGGTCCCGGTCTGGGCATGTCGCGTGCGGCCACGGATGTGCTTGCGCGCGCACTCAGTTGTGATCTGCCGCTGGTGATTGATGCTGATGCATTAAATCTGATAGCCGTTGAACCCATTCTGCAAATGAAACTTGCGCATCGGTCTGAAAAAATGCGCAACAAAAAGACTGTCACCCTACTCACGCCGCATCCAAGAGAAGCAGCACGACTGATGGGCGTAGATGTAGAACATATACAGAGCCATCGTCTGGCAGCTGCAACTGAACTGGCCAGACGCTTTCATGCTTATGTCGTGCTGAAAGGTTCGGGCAGTGTGATCGCCAGCCCTGAAGGTAACTGCGTCATCAACAGCACCGGCAATGCCGCACTGGCGACAGCCGGTACAGGCGATGTGCTTGCAGGCTTGTGTGGTGCACTTCTGGCTCAGCAATGGCCGGCATGGGAGGCCGCACTGGGCGCGACCTGGATACACGGAAAGGCGGCCGATCGCATGTGGGATCAGGGCATAGGGCCCATCGGTGTAACGGCTGCTGAGTTACTGCCTTTTATACGGGCAGAACTGAATCACTGAACGCGCGCGCTATCCTCAATCAATTTTCCTGCATGTATCGTCAGCCGGCGTTCGCATAGCGCCGCTATAGCAGGATCATGCGTGACCAACACAAGCGTTGAACCCTGCTCCCGGTTCAGACTGAACATCAGCTGTATCACAGCCTCGCCCGTTGCGGCATCCAGACTGCCCGTAGGCTCATCTGCCAGCAAAAGCGGTGGCTCGGTGACAAAGGCACGTGCCAGCGCAACACGCTGCTGTTCGCCGCCTGACAGAAATTTCGGATAATGCTTGAGACGCTGTGACAAGCCTACTCTGGCCAGCATGGCTTCAGCCTTGCTGCGTGCCTGCGGATCAGCGCGCAACTCCAGAGGCAGCATGACATTTTCCAGCGCCGTCAGATGAGACAATAACTGGAAGGACTGGAACACAAAGCCCAGTCTGGCCTTGCGTACACCTGCACGGCCGTCTTCATCGAGTGAATACAGGTCGGTGCCATCAATACGCACGCTGCCTGAACTGGGCGTATCCAGACCAGCCAGCAAACCCAGAAGGGTTGATTTACCAGAGCCCGAAGCTCCGATCAGTGCTAAGGTCGCGCCCGCTTGCACGGTAAAATGGATGTCGCTGAGTATGTTCAGTTCACCGCTGGCATCAGCCACTTTTTTGCACAGGCCGGTCACTTCGATTGCGGGATGCTTGGATGAGTGTTCTTGCATACAGGGTCTCAGGCGCAGTTTGATTAGG
>CAIQLE010000029.1 GCA_903872555.1 uncultured bacterium | reverse complement strand
ATTATCGAGCCTGCGCCAGTGGCAGTTGCGCAGCCGGTCAAAGAAGATCTGACCAGCGAAGCAGTGACTCGTCTGGTGAATGCGGCGCGTGAAGAAGGGCGTACAGAAGTCCGGGCGCAGGCGCACAAGCAGGGCTATGAAGAAGGTCTGGCTGCAGGCATGGCTCAGATCCGCACCGAGTTTCAGAAAGAGCATGAGAAAAAACTCGCTGCCCTGCAAGCCATAGCAGATCAGTTACAACATTTGAGCTACAACCCGGATGCTTTATTTGAGCCGGTAAAGAAACTGACCGTCCATCTGGCAGAACAACTGGTGCGCGGTGAACTGGCGCAGTCACCTCAGGTCATTTCACGTCTGGTTGATAACAGTCTGCGTGAATTGAATGCATCCGGTGACAAGGCCGTGATCATTCATCTCAATCCTGAAGACCTCGAAGCGTATCGGCCACTGGTGGCTTCCTTTGGTGACAGCATGATTTTGCGTCCTGACACACAGCTGGAGCGCGGCAGCATACGCGTGTCGCTGGATGGCAGCGTGGTTGAAGACATGATGCAGCGTCGCGTCGATGGGCTGAAAAAATCGCTGGCGCAACCGGCAGCACCAGGCTGGCGTGCAGGCGGCAGCAAACTTTCCGACCGTCTGGCCGAAGGTCAGCGCGGCAGTGAGCACATTGAAGATGTAACGGCGGTTGAGAAGGTCATGGAAACCGCCAGCGCCGGAGATGATGCACATGCTTGATTATGCTGATGTCGTTGACAGGCTGATAGGCCAGACCCATACACCGCCGGCCTGCCATACGGGAACGCTGGCGCGTCTGGTCGGCATGACGCTGGAAGCGCGCGGCATCATGGCACCACTGGGTGCGCTGTGCGAAATCGAAGGCAGTAACGGTCAAAAAATATCCGCCGAAGTCGTCGGCTTTAATGAACATACGCTGTATCTGATGCCATTCACCGAGCCTGTAGGCATAGGCCCCGGTGCATCGGTGCGAGTCATCAGCAATTCTTCCGAAGCACGTCTCGGAGCCGCTTTACTGGGTCGTGTGATTGATGCCCTTGGTGAGCCCCTTGATGGTGGCCCGCGGCCTGAATGTACCGACACACTGGCACTGCTGGGACTGCCTTTGAATCCTATGGAGCGCGGCCCTATCAATCAGGTGCTGGATGTCGGGGTGCAAGCCATTAATGGTCTGCTGACCATGGGACGTGGACAACGTATCGGCCTGATCGCCGGTTCCGGTGTCGGCAAGAGTTCGCTGCTGGGCATGATCACCCGTTTCACCAAAGCCGATGTAGTCGTGATTGGCCTGATCGGTGAGCGTGGGCGCGAGGTGCAGTCCTTCATCACAGAAGTATTAGGGCCTGAAGGACGTGCAAAATCCATCGTGATTGCAGCACCGGCCAATGTGTCACCTGTGATGCGATTAAAAGCAACGCATCTCACGCATGTCATCGCTGAATATTTTCGTGATCAGGGCAAGAATGTCCTGATGCTGATGGACAGTCTCACGCGGGTTGCGCATGCGCAGCGCGAAATTGGTCTGGCCATTGGTGAGCCACCTGCGGCTAAAGGTTATCCGCCATCGGTGTTTGCCTTGTTGCCGAATTTAATTGAACGTACCGGCGTCGGTCGTCATGGTCATGGCGCGATCACGGCGATTTATACCGTACTGGCCGAAGGTGATGATGCACAAGACCCGATTGTAGATATTGCCCGCGCCTCGCTGGATGGTCAGGTGATGTTGTCACGCAAGCTGGCCGATGCCGCACATTACCCGGCAATTGATCTGAATGGCTCGATTTCGCGCGTCATGCAGAACCTCTTGCCACCGGATGATCTGAAGCTGGCCAATCGTGTGCGTCGCCTGTGGTCGCTGTATCAGCAAAATCAGGACCTGATTTCAGTTGGTGCGTATGAAATGGGTTCCAATCCTGAGATTGATCAGGCCATCGCTTTGCGTGAAAGACTGGCTACCTTTTTACAGCAGGGCACGCATGAAGTTGTCGATTTTCAGACGACCCGTCAGGGTATACGAGACTTGCTTGCTGCCTCAGCCCCTTAGTCTCAGATTTACGATGATCTCTGTCGCACTCGATAAAGCCCCATGAAAACTTGCTGGAATTTTCTTTCAGATAAAGCCAAAGCAGTCGCTCGCGATGCGCAGGCTGCGGTGGTGGAGGCCAGACTGAAAGTGGAAAAACTGATGGCGACTGAAGCGCATATAGAAAAAATGCGGATTGACTATGTCGATCGTTTCAACGCGGCCCAAAAAGAAGCCCATCAGATTTCAGACAATATTGCGTATCGCCAGTTTCTGGATCATCTGCAGGAACTGAAAGGGCGCGTGCATGGGCAAGTCTTACATGCTGAGCTGCAGGTGGCCAATGCCAAGGCAGCACTGACGGTTGCGCAACGCGAGCAGGCCAAGATGGAAGCGATGGTCGAGCGCGATATGCGTCAGCGTGCCGAGTTGCTGGCCAAATCAGAGCAGCGTGCCATGGACGAAGCCGGTATCAGACTCTTCAATCAGCGTTAAGCCTCTACCAGTAAGCCCAGTTTTTTTGCCAGCCATTGCGTTGTCGTTGCCTGTATCAGTATCGTGGCAAGGATGGCGACGAAGGTCACTGATGCAATTACCTTAGCCCCCGTTATATTCAGTCCGACCAGCATACCGGCCAGTGCGCCCGGAATGACACCAGTCTCACGCGTCCAGCACATGAACAATAATTCCTGCCATGACCACTTGGCGCGCCGGTCAGGCGCTGCACACAGCAAGACAGTCAATGGCCTTGCCACCAGCATGAATACCAGCACCACACCGACCGCAGGCAGACCGTAGGCTTGCATGAGCGCGAGATCGACTTGTGAGCCGAGTAAAATAAAAATGAATACGCGCATCACGAACGCAGTGGTCAGGATAAATTCTTCCAGTTGCTGCGCCTCGCCGGCCTCTTGTTCAAAGCCAAACACATCTTTATTTCCCAGCATGATGCCAAACACAAAAACAGCCATGAAGCCGCTGGCTGCCAATCCATCTGCACCCAGATAAGCACCAATCACGGCCACCAGCGTGACCACGGGCGCGTATTCCGCCAGAAATTTAAAGCGTGCATGGGCGATTCCCATCGCAGCCAGATAGCCCAGCACGGCGCCGGCGGCCACACCGGCGGCGGCCTGCCATAGCAGCGTGCCGAACGCAGGCAAGAGATGGAATTCAGCTTGGCCACTGACCAGATCGAGCAGCACGAAGGTGAGGATGGCGCCGGTCGCGTCATTGAAAGCGGATTCACTCATCACCGTCTGAGCCACACGTTCACGTATCTTCACCTGACGAAATACCGGCACCAGCGTGGCCGGATCGGTCGAGGCAATCACTGCACCCAAGAGGCAAGCCACTGGCCAGTCCAGTGCCAGCAGGTGGTGAGCAGTAAAGGCCGTGACTGCACCAGTAATCACAACACCCAGCGTTGATATTAAGCTGAGCGTGATCCAGGTTTGTTTCAAAACACTGAGCCGGAGTGAGGCGCCACCATCAAACAGTATGTAGCTGGCACCAAAGATCAGAATCAGTTGATTCAGTGCTGAATCGGTCGTAATAGTCACCAGACCTAAACCTGCAGGACCGAGCAGCATGCCGGCAATCAGCAGCAATGCCACATCAGGCACGCGCAGTTTTTTGGATAACAGTCCACAGGCCATGCCCGCCAGGATAATGACCCCGAAAATCATCAGGGTATGTTTTGCGATCAGGGTGGCGGCTGCTTCCATAGGAACGATCTCCAGCGAGTGAATGAAGGCCATGCGGCGGCGTCATCCTAACCTAAAGTCGCGAGGCTTAGGTCATATGCAATAATCCTGCGATCATGGATAGACTCCAAACCATAGAAGCCTTTGTCGCTGTTGCTGATGCCGGAAGTTTTGCGGCGGCGGCACAACAGCTGCGCGTTGCCAAATCGGTGGTCACTTCACGTGTTCAGCAATTGGAAGAGTATGTAGGTGCGCCACTGCTGCACCGAACCACGCGCTCCGTCAAACTGACGGAGCTGGGCGAGGCCTATGTCAAAGACTGTGCTGAATTGCTGGGCCGTTCGAGTGCGCTGCTGGATGGTATGCGCCGTGCTCAGCATTCACCTGAGGGCAAGCTGCGGATTCATGCGCTGCCGGGGTTTGTGCTCGGTCATCTGGCCAATGAGCTGCAGATTTTTCAGCAGATGAATCCCGGTATCAATCTCGACTTGTTTGTGTCCGACAATGTGATCGACCCGGTGAAGGAGGGTTTTGATTGCACGCTGCAGATTTTTTCACCGGCCTCGGAAGAACTGGTCGCGCGCAAGATGTTTCCCGTGCGCCGAGTCTTTTGTGCATCGCCTGAATATCTGAAGCAGCATGGCACGCCGGATAATCCGCGTAATCTGCATGAACATCGTCTGGGTTTGTATTCGGGTTATCAGACTCGGGACCGGTGGGATTTTTATCGCGGTCAGGAAGCGATTTCCATTTACCTTAAGCCACCCCTGTTAACCAATAGTGTTCATGTATTAGCCGAATACGGTTGTGCCGGTGCAGGCGTGGTCTGCATTCCTACCTTGGTGGCATCGCGTTATCTGGTATCGGGCGAACTGGTGCCGCTGCTGACGGACTGGGAATTGTCCTCGTTCTGGCTGTCGGCGATCTATCCGCTGACTTCGCGCCGTGGACTGAAGCTGCAGTTATTCGTCAACCATCTGATGGACCGTTTCGCCGGTACCCCCGTATGGGATCAGGTGCTGATAGAGCGCGGCTGGTTGTCACAAGAGCCTGCGCGCTTGATTTGACTGCGCAAAGCAGCCGACGCGTTATCAGCGCTGACACCTGTCCTCAGGACTTTTTTTCACACCATTTGCACAGTCATCAACCACCATAAATCACCTCCCTGAGTTCATTCATAATTAAATTGGCAATTATTTTGCTCTGCAGTCATCTAATCCCGCCTTATTGTTCGGAATATCCGAACAGATCAATCGTTATTTTGCATCTAGTCAAGTCAACCCCCTCTGCCTACACTGCGTTCACAAGCTGCACCCATAGCAGCTGTCCATAACGATCAGGAGACAAGCATGACGGTTCAATACGAGACCAAATTCGGCTCGCTGAAATCCTTTGAAAAGGGTGGCGTGCAGGCGATTGACGACGAT
>CAIQLE010000028.1 GCA_903872555.1 uncultured bacterium | reverse complement strand
TGGTATCAGAAGGCTGCAGATCTAGGCGATTCACTTGCGCTATATGTTCTGGGATTAATCTATGAAGAAGGTAAGGGTGTTGAGGTCGACAAAGAAAAAGCCTTCAACTACTGTCACAAAGCGGCTGAGAAAAACCTTTTAAAAGCTCAGTATAGGCTGGGGAATATGTATGACGATGGTACTGGCGTTGAGATCAATAAAGAAAAAGCCTTCGCCTGGTATCACAAAGCGGCAGAGCAAGGACATGTAGATGCTCAGTTTAACCTCGGGTGTATGTATTACTCTGGCGAGGGTGTTGATGTCGATATGGAAAAATCATTCGCATGGTTTTTAAAGCTTGCTAAAAACGGTGATTCAGAAGCGCAGTATCGAGTCGCGAAAATGTATGCGCGAGGTGAAGGCATTAAGCAAGATAAAGAAAATGCCTTTATGTGGTTTTACAGAGCCGCCGAAAAAGACCATGATGAATCTCAATTCTGTGTTGGGGTAATGTATGCCGGAGGAGAGGGTGTTAAGGAAGATGAAGAAAAATCTTTTATCTGGTATCACAAGGCGGCAGATCAAGGATTTCCTGAGGCAATGAAAAGCTTGTGTGATTCCTATGTAGCAGGTCAAGGTGTAGCGAAAAATTTAGCGCTCGCGACCTACTGGATGATGAAGCAGTCGATGATGTCTGATGGTGAAAAATTTATCAACATCGAGGATAACCAATTGTTCGAATTTATACCGATAACAATTGAAAAGTATCCAGAATTTGATAAACTAAAATCCATTAAATTTTCTCCGGGAGAATTTTCTTGCGACGAAGATTTTAAAGCTGTCGCCAGATTTATTCGGATTAATTCTGGCATCGAGAATCTTGAAATTATTACGGGCATTTCATCTATCAGTAATGATCAATTTAGTGCAATCGCTGAAGCTTTAAAATTTAATACGCAATTAATCCGATTAGAATTCGATGGCTCGTCCCCTTCTAAAGAAATAGCGGAGCAGATAGAGGTACTGCTGGCACAGAACAGGAATATTGCAGCGCTGCGCCAGTACGTCAAAGAGCACCCTCTCATATACTCGGCCGGATTTCCTCTTGATATCGTACCTATCATTCTTGATGAAATGATTGTTGCCAATTTAAAGGGCGGGCACACTAAGGAAGCCACTCAAAATGCTATCGATACATTTCTTCTTGGTGTCAGCGTAAAAGAACTGCAGGAAGATTCAAAAATCTAGCTAAATATCATCTGAATTTCAGCGCCCACCCGTCACATCGAGCAAAGTCCCCGTCACATAAGAAGACTGCTCAGACATTAGCCACAGCACAGCCTCGGCCACTTCTTCGGCCGTGCCCCCGCGCTTCATGGGCACGCCCTCTTTTGCCCTGTCCACACGGCCCGGCTCGCCTGCGCTGGTATGGATGTCGGTATAGATCAGGCCCGGTCGCACGGCATTGACGCGTATGCCTTCGGTGGCGACTTCTTTGGACAGACCCAGTGTCATTGAGTCCACGGCGCCCTTGGCGGCGGCGTAGTCGATAAATTCATTCGGTGAGCCTATGCGTGCAGCGGCAGAAGAAAGATTCACGATCACGCCACCCTGACCGCCATGCCGTGTGGACATGCGTAAGACCGCCTCACGGGCGCAGAGGAAACTGCCGATTACATTCGCATTGAATACCCGCTGCCAGCGGGCCACATCCATCTGATCCAGCCGCATCTGCTTTTCCAGCATGCCGGCATTGTTGACCAGTGCATGCAAAGGGCCGAATTGTTCATCTACCGCTTTGAACATTTGCAACACATCCGCCTCCACACCCACATCGCCCTGCACCGCAATTGCCTTTCCGCCAGCCTGCCTGATCTGCTGCAGCACCGCCTCGGCCGCAGCTGCATTGCTATGAAAGCTAATAGCCACCTGATAACCACGGGCAGCCGCCATGATCGCTGTTGCCGCGCCTATACCGCGACTTCCTCCTGTTACCAGCACTGTCTTGATCACAAGTCCACCTGAGATTTGTTGTAAAGAAACTTGAGTGTACGACAAGCCGAAAACTCTCGGAAATTTCCCCGACTTGTTGTGGTATCCGCCAGTCGGCTCGATATACAACACTTATGCACGTTTGGATAGTCAAGACT
>CAIQLE010000027.1 GCA_903872555.1 uncultured bacterium | reverse complement strand
CGTGCCGTAAGCGCAGGCGCTGAAGGTCTGCTGCAGTTTTTTGCGGGCATAGGAAAAAAACGCGCACAACTACCCTACGACATTGATGGTGTGGTCTACAAGGTCAACCGTATCGACCAGCAAGACCTGCTGGGCTTTGTCTCGCGTGCACCGCGTTTTGCGCTGGCGCATAAATTTCCGGCGGAAGAAGCGACCACAGTGGTGCAAGACATTACGGTACAGGTAGGACGCACGGGTGCTGTGACGCCGGTGGCAAGACTGGAGCCGGTATCGGTCGGCGGTGTGACGGTCACGAATGCCACGCTGCATAATGAAGATGAAGTGCGACGCAAAGACATACGCATCGGTGATAGTGTGATTGTGCGCCGTGCGGGTGATGTGATTCCTGAAGTCGTGTCGTATGTGCCGGAACGACGGCCTGCAGATGCGCGTGAATTTGTCATGCCTGTCACTTGTCCTGTGTGCGGCTCTGACATCATTCGTCCTGAAGAAGAGGCTGTGGCACGTTGCTCTGGTGGCTGGCTGCAATGTGCTGCACAACGCAAGGGCGGCTTGCTGCATTTTGTGTCGCGCCGAGCGATGGACATTGAAGGTCTGGGCGAGCAATTAGTTGAGCAACTGGTGGACCGTGGTCTGGTGACGACACCGGCAGACTTTTATAAGCTGGGACTGGTGGCCTTATCCGAACTGGATCGCATGGCACAGAAGTCAGCACAGAATGTGCTCGATGCCCTGGAAAAATCCAGGAAGACGACACTGGCGCGATTTATCTATGCACTGGGCATCCGGCATGTGGGTGAATCCACTGCTAAATCACTGGCGCGCCATTTCGGCAAGCTGGATGCAGTGCTGGCAGCCAGCGAAACAGACATTCTTGCAGTGGATGATATCGGGCCGGTGGTGGCGCATTCCATACTGAGCTTTTTGTCTGATCCACTGAACCGTGA
Organism: uncultured bacterium; assembly: GCA_903872555.1. Taxonomy (GTDB): domain Bacteria; phylum Pseudomonadota; class Gammaproteobacteria; order Burkholderiales; family Burkholderiaceae_D; genus Pernthalerella. The sequence continues at coordinate 2,267 of CAIQLE010000027.1, read as the reverse complement.
ACTGATTGAGCAATTACGCGCGGCCGGTGTTGAATGGGAAGAGGCCGAGCCAGAGCGCAGGTCGCAGCATCTGGCTGGCAAGACCTTGGTATTGACAGGCACACTGCCAACGCTGAAACGTGATGAAGCAGCCGCCATGATTGAAGCTGCCGGTGGCAAAGTTTCAGGATCCGTCTCCAAAAAAACCAGCTATGTGGTCGCCGGTGAAGAGGCGGGCAGCAAACTGAGCAAGGCGGAAGAATTAGGTGTGGCCATACTCGATGAAGCAGGCTTATTGAAATTACTGGAGTCATTTGAATGACAAGCAAGTCCATCATACGCAAAGCGGTATTTCCGGTCGCCGGTCTGGGCAGCCGGTTTTTGCCTGCGACCAAGGCGCAGCCCAAAGAGATGCTGCCTATCGTCGACAAACCTTTGATTCAATATGCCGTCGAGGAAGCCGTCGAGGCGGGCATCACGGAAATGATTTTTATCACGGGCCGCAATAAGCGCGCGATTGAAGATCATTTCGACAAAGCCTATGAATTAGAAGCGGAACTGGAAGCAGCAGGCAAGGCGAACTTGCTGGCCATGGTGCGCGAAGTCATTCCAAAAAATGTGAACTGCATGTATATACGACAGCCTCAGGCACTGGGACTGGGGCATGCCGTGCTGTGCGCACGTCCTATCGTGGGTGATGATCCTTTTGCGGTCCTGCTGGCAGATGATTTTATGCAGGGCGAAGCCGGTGGTCCTGGTGTGATGGCGCAAATGACCGCAGAGTTTGCGCGCGAGCGGCTGAGCCTGTTAGGGGTGCAGGACGTGCCACGTGAGCACACACGACAATACGGCATCGTCAGCACCGGGCCCTACGCTGAACGATTGGAAAAAGTTAAAGCTATCGTCGAAAAACCTGCGCCGGATGTGGCGCCTTCGACCCTGGCTGTGGTCGGGCGTTACATCTTAACGAATGACATTTTTTCCTGTCTTGAAAAAATTGGTAAAGGCGCTGGCGGTGAAATACAGCTCACCGATGGGATTGAAGCCTTAATGCAGCGCGAGACCGTGCTCGCATATCGATACCATGGCCGACGATTTGATTGTGGCTCTAAACTGGGTTATTTGCAGGCATCGGTTGAGCTTGGACTGCAGCATGAAGAGACCAGTGCTGCCTTTGCAGAATGGCTGGCCAAGCGGACTACCTGAGCTTACTGATGATCATTGAAATATCCATTGTCCTAAGGAGGCCATAATGGCCGTGCGCAATATTCTCAGAATGGGTGATCCCCGCCTGCTGCAGCAAGCAGAGCCCGTGACGCAATTTGATACTCCCGAATTGCATGCGCTGATTGCCGATATGTTTGACACCATGCATGTAGCCAATGGCGCCGGACTGGCGGCACCTCAGATAGGCGTGAATTTGCAGCTGGTGATCTTTGGCTTCCGACAGAATGACCGTTATCCCGATGCGCCTGAAGTGCCGGAAACCGTATTGCTCAATCCTGTCCTCACGCCTTTATCTGATGACATGGAAAATGGCTGGGAAGGTTGCCTTTCAGTGCCCGGACTACGCGGTGTCGTGCCGCGTTTTACACGCCTGCAGTATCGAGGGCTTGACCCCTATGGCCAAGAGATCAGCCGCGAGGTGGATGGATTTCATGCGCGCGTGGTGCAGCATGAATGCGATCACCTGATCGGTATGCTCTATCCCATGCGGATCAGAGATTTCACGCAGTTTGGCTATACAGAGGTGCTGTTTCCGGGGATGGATCCGGGGGCGGATGACTGAATGTTCCTTGTGTTTTCAGGGGCTTGACCTTGCTCGATGAAGGTATTACGATGAATTTTTCGGTAATACTTCGGAGGCAAATATGTCTACTACGCTGACCATCAAAGGACAAGTCACGATTCCTAAGCAGATACGTGATGCCCTGAATTTAACGCCGGGTTGCCAATTGAATTTTGTCCTCAACCGTGACGGTGAGGTCGTACTCAACAAAGTCGATACAGCCTCTGCAAAAAAACCCGATCGCTTTGAGGCAGTGAGGGGCAGAGCGGATATTCCATGGAAAACCGATGAACTGATGGCCTTGCTTCGTAAGCACTGATCATGCTGGTCGATACCAATATTCTGGTCGATGTACTTCAGGATGATCCCACTTGGGGAGACTGGTCCATTCAACAGCTGCGAACGCAGTCACAGATACACAAGCTTGTCATTAATCCGATAATCTACTCTGAGCTTTCCATGAGCTTCTCCGAGATTGAGACCCTGGACAGCGTGCTTG
>CAIQLE010000026.1 GCA_903872555.1 uncultured bacterium | reverse complement strand
TCGCTGGAGCAGCCGAATTCACCGGCGATTTTTCTTGAACAGCAAGGTCCGAGCATCGAAGTCGCTATCGATGTCGGCTCCGAGAAACTGGCCGACGGCGTATTTGAAGCTACCGTCACTGTCACGGTGACGGCAAAGATCGGCGAGAAAGTCGCCTTTCTGGTGGAAGGCAAGCAGGCAGGTATTTTTGAAGTACGAAATATTCCTGCAGAACAGCTGGACCCTCTTCTCGGCATCGCCTGCCCGAATATTCTCTATCCTTATCTGCGCGCCAACATGGCCGATATGGTGACCCGTGCCGGCTTCCCGCCCATCCATCTGACCGAAATCAATTTCGAAGTCTTCTATCATCAGCGTCATCAGGCGATGGCCAAGGCTGCCGGTCAACAGGTGCAATAAGCCATGCGTGCGCTGCGTTCAGCTTATGCCACGGCGCTGATTGTGATGGCGGGACTAGGCAGCGCAGCGCAGGCGGCCGACTATAAATCCGTCGGCCCCGGACCGGCCGTGCTGTATGACGCGCCGGGCCTGAAATCCCGTAAGGTCTTTATTGCTCCGGCAGGCATGCCACTTGAAGTCGTCATCAGCAATGGTGACTGGAGCCGTGTGCGTGATGTCACGGGAGATCTGAGCTGGATAGAATCCAAAGCACTGCAGCCCAAGCGCACCCTGATCGTTGAAGTGCCACAAGCAAGCGCGCATTCGGCAGCCAGTGAAACCTCTGCCGTCGTATACACCGCGTCGAAGGGCGTGATCCTGGAACTGGCCGAGCCGATTGCCTCTGGCTGGATCAAGCTCAGACATCGCGATGGCGAGACGGGTTTTGTCAAAGCCAGTGAAGTCTGGGGCGAATAAAGTTTTGCTGCTCACACGTACTTTTCACTCTGCTTCATGAATATTTCCCTTCTTGGTGCGGGCGCATGGGGTACGGCGCTGGCAGTGGCGCTGGCAGAGCGTCATGCCGTGCATTTATGGGGACGTGATGCGACAGCCATGCTTGCGATGGAGCATGCGCGTGAGAACCATCGCTACCTGCCGGGCGTGCGCTTGCCTCACAGTTTGCAACTATCCTCACAACTGGCCGATGCCGTTGCTCATGCAAACCAGCCATCACAGCAAGGCCTGTTGATTCTCGCCACATCCATGGCAGGATTGCGGCCCATGCTGCGCTCACTCAAGGCCTTTGATGTGAAGCAGGTAGTGTGGTTGTGCAAGGGCTTTGAACAAGACACGGCACTGCTTCCGCATCAGGTCGCACAGCAAGAGCTGGGTGATGCCATTGTTTGCGGCGCACTTTCCGGCCCTTCCTTTGCGCAAGAAGTGGCACGCGGCCTACCCTGTGCACTCACCATCGGTTCACACAGCGAAGCGCTATGCAAGCTGACCGTTGCGGCTGTGCATGGCGCGCAACTGCGCGTCTATTCCACCGATGACCTGACGGGTGTTGAAGTCGGCGGTGCCGTCAAGAATGTGCTGGCAATTGCCACCGGCATAGCGGATGGTCTGGGTCTGGGCATGAATGCGCGTGCCGCACTGATTACGCGTGGTCTGGCTGAAATTACACGCTTGGGTATTGCGCTCGGTGGCCGTGCTGAAACCTTTATGGGGCTGACCGGCATGGGTGACCTCATACTCACCTGCACCGGCGATCTGTCGCGCAACCGGCAAGTCGGACTCGGTCTGGCGGGAGGAAAAACGCTGGATACCATTGTGGCCGAACTCGGTCATGTCGCCGAAGGCGTGCGCAGCGTGCAAGCCGTTCGGCAACTGGCACAACAACAAGGCATCACTATGCCCATCGTGGATGCTGTGGCGCGCGTCTTGTTCGAAGGCGAAGCCGCGCAAGTCGCCATACAACAATTGCTCGCGCGCGAAGCGCGGGTCGAAAGCGCTTAGTCTTAAGCGCAGTCGCTGTTCCTCCCCCCACCGTCAATCTAGTGTGTTGTTGAATTTCTTAGTATGTTTTATATATTGCCTAAATAGCAATTCGGTATTTACTCTATACGTGTCGTTGTGTAGAGGAAAACAGCCGTGGGGCTTAAAACAGCAAGAAAGCGAACAACAGCCCACGGACAATGTGGCGCACGCAGCCTCCTAAGGCCATTTGCACTTTTCTATTTGCGGCGCACCGGCCAGGCATTCGAACGGGCATTACACCTAGCATTACAACTCGCCATGGGCTGGTTAACGACCCTAGCTCCGGCGCATGCCGCCCCTTTTATCATTGTCAACGGGCAGACAGCCACGACGACCCAAGTTGTCGGTGCAGGCGAGACCGGCACGGTAGAGGCTGGTGGCACCATCAGCACAGCGGTGGCCGATACTTATGGCATTGATTCCAGCGGTGACAACGCCACGATCAACAACAGCGGCAGTATCAATACAACGGGGGATCGTGCGTATGGCATCAATTCGACGGGCTTTGGTGTAGCGATCACCAACAGTGGCAGTATCAGCACCACGGGATTGCTTGCAGTAGGTATCGTTTCCACTGGCGGCAAAGCCTTTATCGCCAACAGCGGCAGTATCAGTACGATGGGTGATCATGCAGATGGTGTTGTTTCCAATGGCGACCAAGCCTTTATCACCAACAGCGGCAGTATGGGTACTGCCGGAGATCATGCGTTCGGCATCAATTCGAGTGGCTTTGCCGTCTCGATCCGTAACAGCGGCTCTATCGTGACGAAGGGTGTCGATGCGATAGGTATCTACACTGACAATCATCAGGCAACCATCATCAATAGCGGCCGAATCAGCACAACGGGGAACGGAGGAGTCGGCATCGAAATTTTCGAGCTAGACTCAGTGGTTACAAACAGCGGTAAGGTCAGCACGACTGGTATAGCAGCGCACGGCATAGTCGCAGACAGTGCTAATTCAACGATCATCAACAGCGGGCTGGTCTCAGTGCAGGGCAGCGGATCGTTCGCCATCCTCGGCGGCGGTACGAGCAATCAAACACTGAACCTGTTACCCGGTTCGCGCATCAGGGGCGCGATTGATCTGGGCGGCGGTGGTGACACAGTCAACATCTCTGGCAGCTACGGCTCGGCCGTGCTGAGCTTTGCCAACGCCGGCACGATCAACGTACTGACAACAAACGCAGTGCGCCTTGGTGCCAGCAGCACCGTCGTCATCATTGACCCTACGGGCGAGTCGTCGCGCGCGCAGAGCCTGAGTGCTTTAAGCAGCGGCATCCACCATGCGATCAGTCAGCGTCAGCAAAGCGTGCCGGAAATGCAGCCCGCAAAGCTAGCCCCGCTCGAATTTAGCCCCAGCATGCTTCATTTTGAAACGGCGCCTGTGGTCTGGGGCCAGGTATTGGGCAGCCAGAGCCGCAGAGAGGGCGAGG